>JBJTJJ010000171.1:0-10505 GCA_046095445.1 Sediminibacterium sp. | reverse complement strand
GAACTGATGGTATGATGTTATAGTTGGTATAGTAAGCGACATCATCCGGATGAATCACCTGGGCATGTTCGATGCGCCACCGTCTGTCATTTTTTCCCTGCAGATATTTAGCATAGATCGTCAGCAAGGCGCGGTTGGCACTGTCACCAATAGCATGGGTACACATTTGAAACGGACTATTGATTAACCGGGCAGCAACAGAATCATAGTGGGCGATGCTGCGCAATAGAAATCCCTTCCAACCGGGCTGGTCAGTATAATCATGGATCAGGCAGGCACCACGACTTCCCAAAGCACCGTCCCCATAAACTTTGAAAGAAGCAACACGGAGGCGATCGGTTTCATAGGGACCTCGCTTCAACCAGATCGCAAAATTTTCTTCCTCATCACTCAGCATCACATTCAGCCGCATGGCGAGTTTTTCTTTTTGCTGCAATGAGTCGATGAAATTCACCATGTAGTTGGATAACCCGCAATCGGTGATCGAAGTAAGTCCCATCGCAAAACAATTTTCCTCTGCCTTGGATAACATTTGCTGAAGGTCTTCCGGTTTTGTATTGGGCATGGCTCTATACACAGCGTTATCGGCATTGTCAATGAGCACTCCCGTAGCGACACCGTTCTTGGCCAAGATGGCACCTCCTTCAATGGTTTGACCTGCACGAATACCGGCACGGCGAAGCGCTTCATTGTTGGCAATAGAAGCGTGACCATCGATGCGCGTTAATACAACCGGACGATCAGGAAATAAATCATTCAAGCGTTGATTGGTAGGAAATTGCTTGCCCGGCCATTTGTTTTGGTCCCACCCACGACCTTGAATCCACTCCATTTCGGGATGCTGCGCAGCGAATTGTTTCACTCGTTCAACAGCTTCTTCCCAGCTACTTGTTCCAAAAAGATCTACGGTATATAATGACTGGCCATAACCAACAAAATGAGCATGGGCATCGATCCAACCCGGATAAATCGGAGCTCCTCCGGCATCTGCTTTTTGTTCCGCTGTGTAAGCAGCGAGTATTTGGTCGTTGGAGCCGGTAGCCAGGATTTTTCCATCTTTGATCGCCATTGCTTCCACCACACTAAAAGAACTATCTACGGTATAAATAACACCGTGGTGCACGATCATGTCTGCCTGCTTTTTGCCACAGGAAAGGAGGAATAAAAAACAGAGGAGCGGAAATAATTGTTTCATGCCGGAAGGTTTAAAGGCATTCAATTCCGCGATTACTGCAACAATTCGCAGGGCTTGATGCCGGTGTGTTTTTTGAAGGCAGCGGAAAAATGGGAGATAGAAGAATAACCCAATTGGGCCGACACATCTGTTACGCTGAGTCCTTTTTCATACAACAGGTACTTGGCGTGTTCCATTCTTTGCTGCTGATAATAATCGAAGATGGTGGTGCCGAAAACTTCTTTGAATCCCTTCTTCACATAGCACTCGTTCATGGCCACTTTGCGACTCAAATCTTTGATGGTGATGGGGTCGCCGATATGTTCCAGCAAAATATCACGCGCCATGAGGATGCGTTCCCGACCTTGTTCGTCGGCAAGAAATTTACAGGCGAATACTTCCTCTTTTTCTGCTTCCAGGTAGTTGAGCGCGTAGAGCAACAACTCGTGAATACGGGCATTCACATAAATATTCTCCATCGAACCGGTGTAGCTATGGTTCAGCAATTGGTCGAGTAGGATACGTTTGCGGGCAGGAAGTGGATACAGTTGACTGAAGGATGCTGGGTGACGAAAGGCCAGCACTTCGTCTTTGGTACCGGAGAGTTTTACATTCTGGATGAACTGACCCAGAAAGCTGGAAGTAAAATGAAAAGTGAACAAATCGACTGTGGCGAGTTTCCCGGTGCAACCTTCAGTAGGTACCTGGGCACAGGAGGAACAATTTTTTTCAGGACAGTAGCGGTTCCCGCTGATGCAATAACGAAGTTCTATGTATTGCTCAGCCGGACGGCTCGGTTGATAGTGATACACCAGCATGCCGGTGTCTTGAATGGCCATAGGGAAATTGGCCTGGTACCGACGAATATCATACTGTACCGATCCGGGTATGTTCCGGTGGTTGCGGTATAGTAGTTGTCCGTTATCCAGCAAGGCATGATTGCCTTCCCAGGTCAGTATTTCCTGTTCGATGGTCATGAGCGTACAAAGGTACAAAATTTAGGCCGGAAACGGTGGATGACAGGGTTGCCGGGGAGGTGGTAAACACCGGTAAAAAAAGGGTGAAAAAACGGGTTTAAAATGGGGAAAACAGGGGGATTTTTCCTGCCCTGAAACGGGCATTTTTAAGTAAGTTTGCCAGATACCTTTTCAATCGAAAAAACCTTTAAAATTCTTACATGCAGCAGGATCCGGAAGAACAGTCAGCACAGGAAAAAGAACAAAAGAAACAATCATACGGGGCAGATAGCATTCAGGTACTGGAAGGTCTGGAAGCCGTTAGGAAAAGGCCGGCCATGTACATTGGCGATATTGGCATCAAGGGACTTCACCATCTGGTGTATGAGGTGGTAGATAACTCCATTGACGAAGCCCTCGCCGGTTATTGTAAGCACATTGTAGTCACCATACATACCGATAATTCAGTGAGTGTGCAGGATGATGGGCGCGGTATTCCAACGGGCATCAATACCAAGGAGAAAAAGAGTGCCCTTGAAATTGTAATGACGGTATTGCACGCAGGCGGAAAATTTGACAAAGACACCTACAAGGTTTCAGGTGGTCTGCATGGTGTGGGGGTAAGTTGCGTGAATGCCCTCAGTACGAAATTGAAAGTTACCGTGCAGCGGGAAGGCAAGATCTTCGAACAGCAATACCATACCGGTATCCCTGATTATGAAGTGAGAGAAGTGGGAGTAAGTGATAAGACAGGTACCCATGTTCATTTCTGGCCCGATGCGAGCATCTTCCAGGAAACTGTTTACCGCAAAGAAATTCTGGAAGGTCGTCTGCGGGAACTTTCTTACCTGAATCGCCGCATACACATTACCCTGCACGACCTGCGGGAAATCGACGAGCAGGGAAAGACCTATGAACGCAGTTTCTACAGCGAAGGTGGTATCACTGAATTCGTGCAGATGCTCGACAAAAGCGGTAACAGAAATCCGATCATCCCGGCACCATTATATGTTGAGGGATTGGATACCACTTCCAACATTGCAGTAGAAGTAGCCCTGACCTACAATGATGATTTCAAAGAGCATATCTTCTCGTATGTCAACAATATCAATACGATCGAAGGTGGAACACATGTAACCGGCTTCAGAACCGCGTTGACACGAGTTTTCAAAACCTATGGAGATAAACAAGGTCTCTTCGAAAAAGCCAAAGTAACCATTGAAGGGGATGACTTCCGTGAAGGTTTGAGTGCCATCATTTCTGTGAAGGTGCCTGAACCACAATTCGAGGGACAAACCAAGACCAAGTTGGGCAACAGCGAGGTAAGCGGTATCGTTCAAACTACGGTAGCGAGGGCCCTGGAATCTTATCTGGAAGAGAATCCGAAGGAAGCAAAAAATGTTATCTCCAAGATTATTTTAGCTGCACAGGCAAGGGTTGCTGCCAAGAAAGCACGTGACATGGTTCAGCGCAAATCGGTACTCAGTGGAGGTGGTTTACCCGGAAAACTGGCTGATTGCAGTGAGCGTGACCCGGAAAAATGTGAACTCTTCCTCGTAGAGGGTGACTCAGCAGGTGGTACCGCCAAGCAGGGTCGGGACAGAAGTTACCAGGCCATTTTACCGCTGCGCGGGAAGATTCTGAACGTGGAAAAAGCCATGGAGCACAAGATCTATGAGAATGAAGAGATCAGGAACATGTACACTGCTTTGGGTGTAACGGTGGGAACACCAGAAGATCCAAAAGCACTGAACATGGCCAAACTTCGTTACCACAAGCTGGTGATCATGACGGATGCCGATGTGGATGGTTCACACATTGCGACATTGATTCTCACGTTTATATTCCGCTTCATGAAGGAAATGGTAGAACAGGGTTACGTGTATATAGCACAGCCACCACTCTACCTGGTAAAGAAAGGAAAAGAGCAGGCATATGCTTACAATGAAGAGCAACGCAAAGCGCAAATCGAAAGAATCGGAGGTGGAAAAGATGAAAGTGTAACAGTGCAGCGATACAAAGGTTTGGGTGAGATGAATGCCGATCAGTTATGGGAAACTACCATGGACCCCTCCCGCAGAACTCTTAAACTGGTAACCATAGAAAGTGCTGCCGAAGCAGACAGGATATTCAGTATGCTGATGGGTGATGAAGTAGCTCCGCGGAGAGAATTCATTGAAAGCCATGCTCGGTACGCCAAAATAGATGTCTGATCCGGCTGACAGCGGGAACTGGCATGGGGTGTGGATTAAATGTTATCGACAACCGACCTGCCTTTGAACAAAAATTGTATCTTGTAGTCAATAAGGACTAAAATTATTACTCATACCCAAAAACAATTAACATGGACACTTCAAAAATGATCAAAGCATATTGCCTCAAAACCAAGGAGAAAAACGTTCCTATGCAGGATGCGGTTATCACTAAAACTGCCCGCGGCGGATACATGGCTGCAGGACATGATGGCAAGGGCAACAAGATGGCTGCTATTCTGAGTGAAGCCAAGGCACTCGCAGCCATCGCCGATGGCGTCGCAAAAAAAGGTTTCTAATACCTATCTAAAGAAGGAAATTCTATAACTATGGGGCGTTCGCTATGCGTGCGCCCTTATTTTTTGGCACCTCCCGACGAATGCTTCATATCCAGTTGCAAAAACTGATGCATAGATTGAAGAAAATCGAGTACATCCCGCATGTTTTCCATTTGATCAACCACCATCAAAATCATTCTTCCTGTTTGACGCAATCTTGCCTTGTTGGTGCCTTCCTGCAAAAATTGCAACACTCCTTTGAACAAAGCGGATTCGAAATAAGGGGAATCGGGTCGGTTGATGAAGTAACAACGAAGTATGTTGTCCTTCAGCGTCAACTTTTCAAATCCAATGTCCACTGCGAGCCAGCGGCTTTGAATGGTCAGCATCAACTCTTTCACGGGTTCAGGTAACGGACCGAAACGGTCTGTCAGCTCCTGCTGCAACAACTCAATCTCATCGGCTGTTTCGCAATTATCAAGGCGTGTATACAAGGATAACCGTTCTGTAATGCTTTCCACATAATCATCGGGTATCAAAATCTCCCGATCGGTATCAATGGTACAATCGCTCACATATTCATCCTGCCGGATGATTTCCTCCTTGAACATATCTGCAAAATCGGAACGCTTCAGTTCACGAACAGCTTCCTCCAGAATTTTCTGGTACATCTCCAAACCAATTTCGGCAATGAACCCGCTTTGTTCGCCACCGAGCATATTACCCGCCCCACGTATGTCAAGATCGCGCATGGCAATCTGAAATCCACTACCCAGGTCACTGAATTGTTCAAGTATCTGCAGGCGTTTGCGGCTATCGGGCGCCAGCGTAGCCATGGGAGCCAGTAAATAACAGAAGGCCTTCTTATTGCTTCTTCCCACACGTCCACGCAACTGGTGCAGATCACTCAACCCAAACTGGTGTGCATTGTTAACTATAATGGTATTGACATTTGGAATGTCTACACCACTCTCCACAATATTGGTGCAAATCAGGACATCATACCTGCGCTCAATAAAATCCATGATTCTTTCTTCCAGTTCATGCCCCTCCAATTGCCCGTGAGCATACCCCACAGATAAATCGGGACAAAGCGACTGGATGAGGTTGGCCATTTCAGCGAGACCTTGAATTCGGTTGTGAATAAAAAATACTTGTCCGCCCCTACCCGTTTCAAAGTAAATGGCATCGCGGATATAATCATCATTGAAAACATGCACTTCAGTCTGAATGGGTTGTCGGTTGGGGGGAGGTGTATTGATAATACTCAAATCACGGGCACCCATTAGACTGAACTGCAGGGTTCGGGGTATTGGAGTTGCAGTCAATGTGAGACAGTCTACATTGGCACGCAGTGTTTTCAATTTTTCCTTGTGAGCAACGCCGAATTTTTGCTCTTCGTCAATTACCAGTAATCCCAAATTTTTGAAACCCACTTCCTTCCCTAATATGCCATGTGTTCCAATGAGGATATCTATTTTTCCTTCTGCCAGTTTTTTAAGGGTTTCTTTTTTCTCTTTGGCAGACTTGAAGCGATTGATGTAATCCACCGTTACCGGAAAATCACGCAGTCGCTCTTGAAAAGTTTTATAATGCTGAAATGCGAGGATGGTTGTAGGCACCAGAACAGCCGCTTGTTTTCCATCCACGCATGTTTTGAAAGCAGCCCGGATGGCAATTTCTGTTTTACCAAAACCTACATCACCACAGATCAATCGGTCCATCGGACTCTCACTCTCCATGTCCTTCTTCACATCGGCAGTCGCCTTACTTTGGTCAGGTGTATCCTCATATAAGAAGGATGCTTCCAGTTCATGTTGCAGGTAGTTATCCGGACTATGTGCATGACCATGAAGTGCTTTGCGCCGGGCATATAATTTGATCAGGTCGAATGCCAGTTCTTTAACCTTTGTCTTGGTTTTTTCTTTTAGTTTTTGCCAGGCATCACTGCCAAGTTTATTCACTTTCGGCAAGGTGCCATCTTTCCCTGAAAACTTAGAAATTTTATGCAGGGAATTGATGTTCACATAAAGAATATCGGAGTCTTTATAGATCAGGCGCACAGCTTCCTGCCATCTGCCATTGACCTCAATTTTTTGCAATCCGCTGAACACACCAACACCATGGTCTATGTGAGAGACAAAATCGCCCGGTTGCAGGTCCCGCAGGGTTTTGATGGTCAGGGCCTTGTTTTTATTGAATGCCTGCTTGACGCGGTATTTGTGGTAGCGCTGAAAAATCTGGTGGTCGGTGTAACAAACAACTTTTAGCTGATCATTGATGAATCCTTCATGGATAGCAGTATTGACAGGAATAAAATCGATGCTGGTGGAGAGGTCTGAAAAAATCTGTGACAATCGCTCCAGTTGTTTCACCTGTTCTGCGAACAGGAAGATCTGGTAGCCGGCAGCTTCCTTTTCTTTCCAATCACTGATGAGCCAGTCAAAGCGCCGGTTGAAAGAGGGTTGCGGTCTTGTTCCGGCATCCAATTCCATTGTGGCATTCCCCGAAGGGGTACCCAATTCAACTACATGGCGCAATTGAAGTAGCTGTTCCCACTCTTCCCCTGTGTAAAAATCTTTTTCATCCAATGCAGGTAACTGTTTTCCTTCCTCCTCTTCCCAGTTGGATGGGTTGTTGTCAGCAGGTTGTTGCTGATGGTGTCGAAAGGCAGCTATCTGCTCTTCCATTTTGGATAAAATAAAAGTGCTGTCCTTCAGCCAGATAACGGTTTCTTCCGGCATGAACAAGGGAAGAGGAATTTTATTATCGGAAGTAAACTGTGTTTCAACATGCGGGATGATATTCACCTGCAGAAGCTTTCGCTCACTGAGTTGTGATTGAGGATCGAAAAGCCGAATGCTGTCCACTTCATTACCGAAAAGTTCTATGCGATAGGGCTTTTCGTTACCAAAAGAATAGATGTCGAGAATACCTCCACGCAAAGCAAACTGACCGGGCTCATATACGAAGTCGGTGCGATGAAACCCATAGCTGACAAGGCGTTCCATCAGTTCCTCGGGTTGAATGGTATCATTGGTTTTGACTGCTATCAACCTGCTGTTGAGTTGTTCAGATACCACTACTTTTTCTACCAGTGCCTCAGGATAGGTGATGACTATTTTTTTATTTCCTCCGGAAGCCATTTTCGTGAGCGCTTCTGTTCGCAACATCACGTGTGAGTTGTTGACCTGCCGAAAATTTTTAGGTGTCTTGAAGGAGGAAGGAAAATAAAAGAGATCAAGTGCCTGGGTGATATTCTCAAGGGTGTTGTGAAAATAAGCCGCATCTTCCGCATCATTCAAAACAACCAGGTGGTTCAACCCGGCAGTCTTTTCTGCAGTCATGAGTGCTGCGAGGAGAAATTCCGGACTGCTACCTTGGAGTTGGAGGAGGGCGATGTTTTGCGGATCGGCATACGAGAGTCTGTCCCCTACTTGAAAAACTAGGGGGGATTGGTGGTATTTTTCCAGCAACAGATTGATGTTGCTCACTTCCTGGTCTGCCGGCATGTACTTCTAAAGGGGCACAAAGGTACGATTTGCCGGCTAGAAAGTAGCATCAGCGCTGATGAGTAATTTCAGGCGCGTTAATTTTTTCTCCAGCACTATGGCGGGGCCGATCTGGTTTTTTTCATTGAACCAGTTGGCATAGAATCCGTTCTCGTATTTCAAAAAAACAGAATATTCGCCGGGTGGAAGTTCAACAGCAAAATGACCGGAGGAATCAGTTGTTACGGAAGTTACGAGGGGTGTTGGAACGTTGGAATAGAGTCCGGACTTGTTCATTTTCCTGAGTTGAGCTACTTCAGTCAACCGGTGAATATAAACAGTGGTGGGGTATCCTGCCGGTTCTGCAAGGGGTATATCGGGGGAAGGCATGCGGTCACCCTTTACGATTTGAACAATACCTTCTAATCCTTGTTGAATCTTTTGTTCATTGAGGTGGCGAGAATTGCCACAAGAGAGGGATAAAAAGAACCCTATAAAAAAAATAAAAAGTATCGGTTTCATGCTGCAATTTAAGTGCTGAAAGTATCTAATTTAGTAATTTTAGGCACTTTCAACAACAACCCGGTTCCCACCAAGGAAAAATTAACTTTTATGAGATTATTCAGACTGTCCATTGTTGCCTTGTTTTCAATTTCAATTTCTTCTGTTGCTGCCCAAATCACGACTGATTTACAGGGACTCAGAAGAGCGAGCGAGGGATACAAATTGCAATACGATGCGAATTTTAGCAAGGCCCTGAATCTGGCGAAGGAAAAGGGCTGGCCATTGACCATGAAAGATAAAGATGGTGGACTGGCCATGTTGACGGGGGTTGATCAATTTGGACTTCCCATTTATTACACGACTTACAGCAATGTTTTGGCTGCTACTACTACCCGTGCCAATCAATTGTGGCCGGGTGGTGCTTCCGGATTTAACCTGACGGGAAGCAGCACATTCATGAAAGATAAATTAGGCATCTGGGATGGTGGAAGATTGCTGGCCACTCACGTTGAATTAACAGGAAGAATAGTTCAGAAAGACAATCCTGCCAGCTCAGACGATCACGGCACACATGTTGCCGGTACGATGGTTGCCAGTGGTTTGAACCCTGTTGCCAAAGGGATGTCTTATGGTGCTCAGAATTTACTTGCCTATGATTTTAGCAGTGACCTCAGTGAAATGTTCTCCCAGGCAACTGAGTCCAGTTTGCTTTTATCCAATCACTCTTATGGAAGCATAGCCGGATGGCGCTTTAATTCATCACAAAACAGATGGGAATTCTGGGGAAGGTTTGGAGACAATGAAGATGCGAATTTTGGTTATTATAATTCTACAGCACAGGCCTGGGACTCACTGGCCTATCTTACGCCCAATTATTTAATTGTAAAATCGGCGGGTAACAACAGAAGCCAGAACGGACCTGCTGTTGGACAGCCCTATTTTCGTTTCAATGCCGGCGGACAAATGGCTTCGGCAGGTAATCGTCCGGAAGGCATCAGTAGTAATAATGGATATGATATCATCTCTACATCAGGTAATGCCAAAAATATTTTGACTGTAGGTGCAGTGAGTGGCATCCCCGGTGGATACTCCCGACCTTCAGATGTACTCATCAGTGATTTCAGCAGTTGGGGTCCAACCGATGATGGAAGAATCAAGCCGGACATCGTCGCACAGGGGGTAGATGTGATTTCTCCTATTGCCACTACCAATACCAGTTATGCAAGTTTCAATGGTACATCAATGTCTAGTCCGAATGCAACAGGATCTTTGTTTTTGTTGCAGGAACTCTATGGCAAATTGAAAAGCGGTGCTGCGATGCGTTCCGCAACATTGAAGGGAATTGCCATACATACTGCCGATGAAGCAGGTTTAGCACCCGGACCTGATTACCAGCATGGCTGGGGATTGCTGAATGTTGAAAAAGGTGCAGCCCTGATTAACCAGGCAGTGACCAGCAACAATGCATCAACCAGTAATCACTTATTGTACGAAAACAATCTGGCCAATGGAGCCAGCTTTACTTTGAATGTTGTCGCTTCTGGTAAAGGTCCTTTAAGTGCTACCATCAGTTGGACTGATCCACGTGGAAGTGTTGAACAAACGGATATCCTGAACAATCGGAATAAAAAACTGGTGAATGACCTGGATATACGAATTACCAAAACCAATGGTTTTGGTACCTACTTCCCCTGGACACTGAATCCTACTTTCCCTGCATCGGCGGCATTTCCTGCTGATAACTCAGTAGATAACGTAGAGCGCATCGATATCGACAGTACGGTGCCCGGTCAAGCATATACTATTCGTGTTTCACATAAAGGCATATTAGTGAAAGATGCGCAGGCCTA
>JBJTJJ010000170.1:0-9670 GCA_046095445.1 Sediminibacterium sp. | reverse complement strand
TCCGCATCAATACGTTGTGTTTTCGGGGGGAAGCGCTTGCATCCAATGCAGCCGTAGCTCCGGTTGAATTAAAAAACCGCCGCACGGAAGATGATTTGTGAACACACCTCGAGATTGAAAATAGTAAAGTAGTTTTTCAGGAGCCCTGTAGCCGCCCCGTGGGCACTCAAATCAGCATGAAAAATCTTTTTTTCAGTGTGCCTGCCAGAAGAAATTTTCTCAAGAACAATAGTGTCGAGATGCGACACATTATTGATGAATTTATTCGCGTAGCTCTTGCATTTTCGGGCATTGCTTTCAGCCTGCAAAGTAATGGCCAGGAAGTTTTTCATCTTGAACCAGGCAATAACAGACAACGTATCATTCAATTATTGGGAAATACCTATCAATCGAAATTGGTGAGTGTTACTGAGGATACTGATTATATGAACATACGGGGTTTTGTAGGGAAGCCGGAAACTGCCAGAAAAACAAGAGGAGACCAATACTTTTTTGTTAACAACCGCTTTATAAAAAGCCCTTACCTGAATCATGCAGTTAATACAGCTTTTGAAAATCTGTTGCCCAAAGATAGTTTCCCCACTTATATACTCTATATTGAAGTAGATCCATCTCAGGTGGATATCAATGTTCATCCTACCAAACAAGAGATCAAATTTGAAGATGAAAAAATTATCTACGCATTTGTGCAGGCAGCAGTGAAACATGCGCTGGCACAATTCAGCGTAGCTCCTTCACTTGACTTTTCATTGAATCCTGATATACAGCAATTGGATGCTATCCAGCGTCCATTTACGGAAGATGATAAAAAAACTGCCGGACATTCTTCATTGTTTCAAACCTTTTCCAAAAAAAATCAGGCACATTTCATAGAAAAAATCGGCGAATCTACTTTAGCCCATTGGAAGGAAATGTATCGGCCCTCCGAGCAGACGGGTAATACAGAGGCAGCACAGCCTGAAACCAATGCAGGTCTTTGGGAAAAAACGGCAACTACCAAGGCAGCTCAAGGTATTCAGTTATTACCAGATACACCGCTGGTTCAATTACATCAAACCTATATCATTGCGACTAGCACAGATGGTTTTTTACTGATCCATCAACAATTGGCACACGAGAGAATTCTGTATGAAAAATATAGCCAGGCAGCCCATGGTAGGAAGGTACCTACCCAGAAAAGTCTCTTTCCGGTACCTCTGAATCCCGGAGAAGCGGACGCTGCTTTGTTGAGTGAGTTGTTGCCCGATCTATCTCAAATTGGTTACCAGATAGAAAAAAATGAAGCCGGTGAATTTGTGATACAGGGAATTCCTGCAGATGTTTTATCGGGTAATGAAAAAAATGCCATTGAATTATTATTGGAACAGTTCAAACATTTTAGCAGCGAAGTACAATATAGTAAACGTGAAAAACTAATCAGGTGTATGGCAAGGCAACAAGCCATTAAAGCCGGTAGAACAATGGCAGGTAAAGAAATGACTCAATTGATCGAAGAGCTATTTACCTGTGGAAGTCCGAATGTAAGTCCATCAGGTGCCGCTACCTATATTAGTTTCAGCGGTGATTACCTTACCCGTATGTTTGGCAGGTAGTACTTGTTTTAATATTTATCAATAATCCCGGTTAAAAAAGCTTCGATCTGTTTTCTAATTTCACCTGCGCTGGTTTGGTGAGCATTCACCAGCACAGAAAAAATAAGTGTGCGTCCTTTTTGTGTTAGCAAGAACCCACTAAGGGCAACATGGTTACTAAGTGTGCCGGTTTTGGCATAAATTTTTCCTGCATAATTTTTATAGAGCCCCTTGAGTGTTCCTTCATCACCTGTTGGTAATATGTGGGTGATGCGTTGCCAATCATACTTATCCCTCATACGCTGAAGCAGCCAAACAAAATCAAATGGTGTAAATAAGTTGTACCTGCTCAATCCACTTCCATCGACCCATTTAGGACGTTGGGGAAGGTCTTTCCAGTCATTATTGAGCAAAGTATCTATGATGCGACGAGTATTCATGTAGGCAAGTTTTTCATTACTTGTCATCAGCAATAACTGCTCAGCAAAAAAATTATCACTACGGTGCATCATCACAGCAAGTACTGAATCTGTTGGTTGTGAGTGCTGCAACCGCACATCCGGCCATCTTTCAAGTTTGAAATTAGCATACTCCACTTTTTGGTGTAATGTATCAGCTAACATGTTGACCAGTTGCGCTGGACTACTCACATGGAAAGGCAGACTGGCTCCGGAAAAGTTTCTCCCGGCTGGAACAAGATAAAAAGAATCAATACCTGCGGGACGAGTAACATTGAATCGATCACTGAAAGAGGGAATGGTTGGTTGTAATTGACGCGCGTATTGGGCGGGAACGGAAGTAAGCGTACCCTTCTGCAATTTAAATTCAGCCAGGTTTCCAAATAACGGCATGAATGATCTCTCCGCCATGTAGTCGCTGGAGTAATCATCCCAAGCCCAACCTGCCCCCATTCCATTATCCTTCCAATTCTGATCGGTAAGTACAATTTTTTGCTGTTGGCGTAACCAATCAAAAGCAGGTTGTTGCTTATAGTCCGGATGAAGGAAAGTAGGATCGCCATTGGCTTCCACTTCAATCGTTCCATTTCCTTTATCTACCCAGCGGAAAGCCACCAGACTATCGCCCAACGTTTGCAGGGCAGCCATGCAGGTAAAAAGCTTGGTATTACTGGCAGGAACAAAATACTTGTCTGCCTGATAATTGAATAGGTATTGTCCGGTTCCTACATCCAGCACCGAAATTCCCACATGTGCCGGTTGTAGGGAAGGATGGGTTATTAATTGTCGTTGGGCTGTTCGTCTGATTTGTGCCGGCATTCCACAAGAAGCCAGGAAGACCAGGAGGAGACAGACATGGAGATAAGTGAAATTGTTGCGCATATAGATCAGATGTTGCAACAAATTACGAAAAAGAATTCAGGGGAAATCAGGAATCCTGTCTTTCCAGGGCGCGCAACCATGCTTCAGGTATATCATTGTTGCTGGCAGTTGTATAATCCTGATAGCTACAGGCGATAAATTGTTCCTCACCTATGCGCATCCACCATCTGCCGGTTCTTTTGCTTTGTAAAAAAATAGTGTTGATCTCCGCAAAAGCAAGGTTATAAATATTGAATTCGTGCAGATTATTCAGACTTGCTTCCTCCTTACCGGTTCTGATGCCATCAATCAGGTACCAAATCATCTGAGCAATTTGTTTCGCTGTCATTTGGTGAACATCCTGCTGAGGAATATATCCATAGATACCAATGCTGGAACAGGTACTGCTCATTCCTGCATATTGCAATAATGTACAGGCTTCCTCTCCCGAAAACCCATTAGGTGCTATCCGATTGGCCGGGGCATGAGCATGCTGGATGGCACTGATATCAAAACTGAACAGATCACTGTTTCTTATCAATGGCTCCATTAATTCGATGGACTCTTTTACTTTTCCCAAACGGAAACAATCAAACCGAAGGCGATCAATCATTTCCAACATATCCGGGTGGGTGAAAAAACTCTGGAAACCAATATGTGTAAAATGTCGCAGGAAGTTGGGAACTCCTGTAAACATTTCAACCAGGAACATTTCCTCAGGTAAAACTCCTTCCATATTGATATCAATACGAGCATCTACTACAGCAGCGTCTATTATCTTATCCATGGCTCCATAGGCCTGGTATTGTGCCAGGGTATTGTCATGCGAACCTCCAATGATCAGCACTTTCTTCCCAGCCTCCACCAGTTCCTTTACAATGGAACTGAGGGCTGCATAACTATCCTGTAAACGTGCCCCTGTTTTTACATTCCCAATATCAGCCATCCGAACATCGGTGTGCCAGTGAAACAACCGATACAACTCTCTCCGAACCTGATTAGCAGCATGGTTAGGACCAGCCACCGGAGAAGCACCTCTCATTTCACAGCAACCAATGAACACCAGTTCCGTATCCTCCAGATCGGGGAATTCTTCGTCATAACATGAAATGTAGCGACCCAACTGATGATCACTCAGTGGTTCATCTTCCAGAATAGTTGACCGGGAAATAGGGTCCAGAAAATCACTGATGGCTACAAGAGACATGGAAAAGATATTGATTCAATACAACGAAAAATAACAGCCGATATTGCCTGTAATTGCATCAAAAAAAGGAACTACCGGCTACTCCGAATCGTTGAACCGATAGCCAATTCCTCTTACAGAGTGAAAGAAGCGGGGTTGTTTGCTGTCTTTTTCAAAATACTTTCGGAAGTTGAGAATAAAATTATCAATAGTGCGGGTATTGGGATATACCTGATAACCCCATACCATTTGAAGTATTTTCTCCCGCGGGACTACCTCACTTTTGTTCTCTATTAGTAATCGCAGCAGTAACCATTCTTTTTTTGTGAGCTGTAATGTTTCACCCCGAAATGTTTTTACCTGACGCAATCCAAAATCCAGAACATTCCCCCCAAATTCAAATCTTTCAGGCACTGTTGTTACCTGTTTTTGCTTACTGTTTTTTTGTATCAGTTTTCCAATGCGAAGCAATAGCTCCTCCAGATGAAAGGGTTTAGTGAGATAATCGTCAGCTCCTTTGCGCAATCCTGCAATCCGATAATCACTGGAGTCTCTCGCACTCAACATCAGAATAGGTACTTCGCGGTTGGTGAGACGAATAGTTTCCGTAACACTAATTCCATCAACCTCGGGCAGCATCACGTCCATGATGATAAGATCAAAATGTGCCTGTGCCACCCAAGATAAGGCCTTAGCACCATCACCGGCAATGGTTACATCATAACCTTCCATACGAAGATTCAATTGTAAGGCTTCCTGCAAATGCTCCTCGTCTTCAACCAGTAGTATGTGGTATTGATCAGGCATGTAGGGTGGGGAATAAAACCTGGAAACGACTTCCCTTTCCGGGTTGACTTTCAACCGATATCCGGGCGTTGTGAGCTTCTGCTATTTTTTTGCACAGGTATAAGCCTAGTCCGGTACCTTTCTTCTGCCGGGTAAGTTCATTACCTACGCGATAAAATTTGGAAAAGATTTTTTTCTGTTCTGCAGTATCAATACCGGGTCCATGATCGGATACCAGTAACTGCACATATTGTTGGCCAGTCAGTATTTCAAGCGTTACCGGCTTGTCCTTATGAGAATAAGCAACAGCGTTCTCCAGAAGATTATTTACCAGAATAACAATCAGCCATTCTTCAGCAATCAAATTGGCTGTAGTATCCCCCTTTACTTCAATAGTATAACCCGGATAACGCGACTGTGTTTCCTCTACAGCGCGGGAAACAACAGAAAATAAATTCAAGGAAGTCTTGTTGGCATGGTAGTTTCCACTGTCAAATTGAGCCGCCAGTAAAACATTGCTACAGAGTTGATTAAGTCTCCCGGTTTCAGCAATGGAATTATTCAGCAATTTATCTCTCATGGAAGGCTCTAATTCTCTTTTTTGCAGCGTCTCCAGATTTAGACGGGTGACGGCAATGGGGGTTTTTAGCTCGTGTGTAATCGCCATCATCCAATTCTGTTGTTGCTCCGACAAGCGAAACTGCCTGCGCGTTGCCCGATAAACTACTACCGCACCTAGTACTATAAATGCCAGGAAAGTAAGTCCTTCAGCAGTGTACTGAATTGATTTCCTATTGGCATAACCGGTGATGGATTTTTCGATGGATTGGTTGAAGGATGGGGCTGTTCCGGATTGTATTTTGAGTTCTTGTAAGCGAATGAATTCAATTTGTCTATTTTGTTTTTCAAGAGCGAACCACCAATAAGCCAGTGCAAGTACCATGTAAAATAACAGGGTCCAGTATAAAATACTCAATGCTTTTCGTTTAAGCGGCCATTTGAGTTGTATGCTCATGGAACTGCTTTTTCAACACGCAAACCTGCCTGCAAAATACCCTGCAGCGGGTCCTCCCTCATGATCTGCCCGAGAACAAAAACATATTCCCCCTTTTGAAGCTGAATGGGGAAACGAGTGATACGAACACGTTGTTCAAATACATCACTCATACCTGTACCCAGCCATCCCTTTTTATTATCCCCCAATGTGAGCATAACCGACTGTTTCTTAACTGTATCTTTTGGTGCCTTTGTTGTTATTCCGAGCCAGATATTGTTGTAGTGGTAGCTGTCTTCATGACGGATGATGGCATAAATATGGTACCGGGCAGTCGTATCAGTAATAGTAAAAGTAAATTGACAACTGTCGGCAGAAGACCAGGTATGAGCGGGAAATGATTTCAGCTGCTCATACACATCTAATTGCCGGCAGCCAACCCCGGCAAAAATGATTAGAATGACAAAAATCCAGTTTCTCAAGTGGTAACTTTTCACAAAGATACAGGAAGCAAAGCTATTCAATTAACGTTGTGATTACTCAAAGGATGTTGAGGACTTGTTCTTTTGCTTTTTCCAGCTCATCCTTCATTCGAATCACTACTTGTTGAATGCCCACATCGTTTGCCTTAGAGCCGGTGGTATTTATTTCGCGTCCGAATTCCTGTAAAATAAAAGACAGTTTTTTCCCCTTCGACAAATCCGATTCTGCCAGTACAGATCGGAAATAGGCACAATGATTACTCAGCCGTACCTGCTCCTCGCTGATATCAATTTTTTCAATATAGTATATCAATTCCTGTTCCAGTCGATTCGCGTCATACATGTCCTTCCCTACCTGCTCCTCCAGCAATTTTCGCAATTGCTCTTTCATCCGAATGCGGCGCTCGGGTTCTAAAACTGCTATCTCTTGTTGACCCCGTTCAATATGATCAACTCTTGACAAAAGATCTTTTTCCAATGCTGCCCCCTCATTCAACCGATGTTGGCTCAGCTGCGCTATCGCCTCAAACAAGACTTTTTTACATTCACTCCATTCATCATCTGTCAGTGATTCACTGGCTGCCACAATCACATCAGGGAGTTTGACCAGGGTAGACAAAATATCTCCCGTATCAATTTTTAATTCCTCGGCTAAACGCGCAATTGGTTCATAATAAGATCTGGCGAGATCAGTATTGATAGTAACGGGTCGTACCGAACCATTGAACTTGATCTGGATAACACATTCAACGCTTCCCCGCAGTAAATTTTCTGATAGTAGATTCCTTATCTCAAATTCAAAGGGTTTCAGCAGAGTAGGAATCGTCAACCTCAGATCGAATTGCTTGCCATTAAGAGAGCGTATCTCGACCAGATAGTTCTTGTCCCGAATGGTTTGCTCTGCCCTCCCAAAACCCGTCATTGAATGCAGCATACTTGCAAAATTTGATTGAACCGGGTTACTTCCACCCTATTCATGTGTAAAATAAGGGTGTAAATCCGGAATTGTCTGTTGATGGGTTGTTTAACCGCCGGAATTTTTTCATCCTGCACCAAATAGACTGAAATACAAGGTACTAAAATTAGCAATATGCTGCTATTTTTGTGCCTGATTGAGGAAGGCCATTAACTGCCTTTCCGGTTATCCTTCAACAATGATCTATACACCAGCAACAACACGTCAACTCGCTGCAGAAACTGAACGACTTCTGCCACTGGCAAAGTCTGGTCATAGTTGTTCAACTTCGAAGGAAACCGAAACACTCCGTGACGTTTTGCGCTTCCATGAATACAGGTATTATGTTTTAAATGCTCCTCTGCTTTCTGACTATGAATATGATGTATTGTTTCGTTGGTTATTGACAACAGAAAAAGAACACCCCGAATGGCAGGTGAGTAATTCACCGAGTTTACGGGTAGGAAGTAGTTTACCTGTTCAATTTCAATCGGTACCTCATCTGGTGCCAATGCTGAGCTTAGATAATAGCTACAACGCGGAAGACCTGATTGACTTCAATAGAAAAGTATTGGAACTCAGCGGCACTTCTGAAGTGACCTATTGTGTGGAGCCTAAATTTGATGGTGCCAGCATTTCACTCATTTATGAAAATGATCAACTGATCAGGGCCACTACACGAGGGGATGGTGTTGCCGGGGAAGAGATCACCCAAAACATCAGACAGATCAGAACTATTCCAATGACTGCCTCTTTCTCAGCCTTCGGTATTCGACAAATCGAAATTCGCGGGGAAGTCATGATGAGTAAGAAATCTTTTGATGACTTCAATTCTTCACTGATTGCGGCAGGTTTATCTCCCATGGCAAATCCCCGCAATGCAGCAGCTGGAAGTCTACGCATGAAAGATGATCGCGAAGTAGGTCGCCGCAATCTGGAAGCATTTCTTTATCACATCAGCTACGTATCGTATGATGCCAACGCCGATGATAACCAACAACAAGCTGTTACCATTGGAAAAGAACTTTTATCCACCCATAGCGGATCACTCTTGTTGCTCTGGC
The DNA here is from genome assembly GCA_046095445.1 of Sediminibacterium sp. GTDB lineage: Bacteria > Bacteroidota > Bacteroidia > Chitinophagales > Chitinophagaceae > Sediminibacterium. The sequence continues at coordinate 1,313 of JBJTJJ010000170.1, read as the reverse complement.
AATTAGGCTTCCGATCTCCGGAAAATGAAAAGAAACTTTTTACTTCTATTCAGGATGTTATTAGCTTTTGCAGTGAAGCAGAATCAAAGAGAGATGACTTACCATATGAAATTGACGGATTAGTCATTAAAGTTGATCGGATTGAGCAGCAGGAAAAACTGGGTATGACTTCCCACCACCCGCGCTGGGCTATTGCTTACAAATTCAAAGCCAGGCAAGCAACTACCCAGCTAATCGGAATAGAATTTCAGGTGGGAAGAACCGGAGCGGTAACCCCCGTGGCCAAACTTGCTCCCGTAGCGCTGGCAGGTGTAACCGTATCGAGTATTTCTGTGCACAACGAAGAGTATATCCGGGAAAAACAATTGATGATTGGTGACAAGGTTTTAATTGAACGTGCAGGAGATGTTATTCCTCAAATTGTTCAAACACTGACCGAATTGAGGAATGGGACAGAACAACCCATCGTATTCCCGGTTATATGTCCTGTATGCAACAGTGACCTCTACAAGGAACCTACTGAAGCTGTTTGGCGTTGTATCAATATTGAATGTGAGGCACAGGTAATTGAAAAAATTATCCACTTTGTGAGCAAAGATGCTATGGACATAAAAAGTCTGGGGGAGGCGAATGTCAGGAAGTTCTATGAGTTAGGATTGCTGAGGGATATACCCGGCATCTATACCTTAGATTTCGATCGCATTGGTCTGCTGGAAGGGTTTGGAAAAAAAAGTACAGATAATCTGCGCACTGCAATTGAGGCTTCTAAGAATCAACCGCTGCATCGACTTATCTATGGTTTAGGCATTCGGTTTGTAGGAGAAACTACAGCGAAAACATTGGCCAATCATGTAAGTCATTTGCTGGAGTACCAAAAGATTTCGCAAGAAGACCTGCTGCAATTGGAAGACGTTGGTCAAAAGGTGGCAGCCAGCATTCATGCATTTTTCAGCAACCCTGCCAATATAACTATGCTGGAAACCCTGGAAAAATTGGGGGTGAATTTAATCAATACCAAAAAGGAAGCTAGCGTCACCGGTGTTCTGACCGGGAAAAGTTTCTTATTTACCGGAACGCTTAGTCGGCTAACCAGACAAAAAGCAGAAGCATTGGCGGAGGAATTGGGTGCTGTTATTGCCAGTGGTGTGAGTGCCAAACTAAATTATCTTGTAGTAGGTGAAGATGCCGGCAGCAAACTGGAAAAAGCAAAAAAAATCAATAGTATTCATATTCTTTCCGAAGACGAATTCTTGCAGTTGGTAAATGCAAATCCTGCTACCTAAAAAAATACCATGTTACAACCATCTACCCTC
>JBJTJJ010000169.1:0-1831 GCA_046095445.1 Sediminibacterium sp. | reverse complement strand
TATGAACTCAGGCGAAATTACCCGCGCAGACTCAAAGCTGCACTATTTTGGATGCTTGCTCTTTGTGGGGTATTCATTGCTCTATCATCTCTTGCCGGAAAGGATAAAAAGGGTCCGGATCAATCGGAAGGCGTAATTATTACCCTAGATCCCTATTTAGACCCACCTCCACCGCCAAAACCACCTCCACCGGTTGACCCGATTAGCCATGTAAGACAGGAGATTTTTGTTGAGCCACTTATTGTCCCTGATCATAAAGTGCCTCCGGACGAAGAAATTCCTCCTATTGAAGTGCTTTCGGTTGCAGCTATAGGAACCGTGCGCACAGAAGGTGATGAGCCAACAGGTATTGTTGAACCGACAACGGGTACTTCGATTCCTTCCGGAACACCACATCAGGACAATCCTGAGGAAAAACAATTTACATCTGTTCAGATACCTGCGGAGTTTCCGGGGGGCACCACTGCCTGGGCCAGATACCTCGAAAGAAATCTCAACCAAAATATCCCTCTCCAGGAAGGCGCACCACCCGGACGTTACACGGTAATTGTTTCTTTCACCGTTTCTTCAACCGGCGCTATCAGCGATGTACAGGCAGAGAACGATCCCGGATATGGCACCAGGGCGGAGGCCATCAGAGTAATTACGAAAGGGCCATCCTGGAAGCCTGCTGTTCAGAACGGTAGAAATGTAATCTACCGCCACAAGCAGAGCATCACATTTGTGGTATCTGAGGAGTAATTCCGCCGAGCGATACTTTTCCTGTTCACTTTTTTTGAATCCGCTTAATGCGGATTTTTTTGTGCTTTCTTTTGACCGTGTAACTCGATTTCAAGTATAATATTCCTCTTCCCCACCAATTGTGGTAATTTTGTCTTTCATTTCTTTGTATGAACGAGGCAATCAGGGGTTGGGATGATACCATTGTAGCGCTGGCGACACCGCCCGGCCTGGGTGCTATTGCCGTTGTTCGTGTGAGTGGAAAAAATGCTATCGATACCGTCGATCGGCTTTTTCCGGCAAAAGATCTTTCCGCCCAGCCGGGGCGCTCCTTGCACATAGGTATGATGTATGATCAGAATCAACCTATTGATGAGGTGGTTATCAGTCTATATCGCTCACCTGCTTCATATACCGGAGAAGATCTGGTTGAAATTAGTTGTCATGGATCACCTTACATTCAACAACAGATCATTCGTCTGATTCAACAACAGGGTGTTCGCCTGGCACGTGCCGGTGAATTTACACAACGAGCTTTTCTGAATGGTAAGATGGATTTGGCCCAGGCCGAGGCAGTAGCGGATTTGATTGCCAGCAATACAGAAAGCAGCCGTAAAGCAGCACTGCATACCATGAAGGGCGGATTTTCTCAGGAATTAAAAGAATTGAGAGAACAGTTGATACAATTTTCAGCGCTCATCGAACTGGAACTCGATTTTTCTCAGGAAGATGTGGCTTTTGCAGACCGTACACAACTCAAACATCTTATTGATCAATTGCAGTCCACCACTTCCCGTTTACTCGATTCCTTCCGCTTGGGCAATGCCATCCGGCAGGGGGTTTCGATTGCCATTATTGGAAAACCCAATGCGGGAAAAAGTACCTTACTCAATGCACTCCTGAATGAAAACAGGGCATTGGTAAGTGATGTGGCAGGCACCACCCGTGATACTGTAGAGGAGGTTTTGAACATCAGGGGTATTCTATTCCGGTTGATAGATACGGCAGGTATTCGTTTCAACACGGAGGATGTAATTGAACAGATGGGTGTAGAGAAGAGCCTGGAAAAAATGCGCACAGCGCAGTTGGTGGTGTACCTGATGGATGTACA
>JBJTJJ010000168.1:0-2281 GCA_046095445.1 Sediminibacterium sp. | reverse complement strand
GTGTTCCAATTAAGTCAGGCTGTATGTTACTGATATCGCCCAATCGCAAAAAAAGCGTTATTACAAAGCAGGCATTCAGAATCCAGGCCAATCGAGATAAAAATAAAGTCCATTTCATAAAATATGAATCAAAATACCATTAATTTGCCGTACTTAAGCAAGTAATACAATGAAAAAAGCAATCTGGCAACAAGTGGCCCCTCACCTGCTGGCCGTAGTTATTTTTTTGGTCGTGGCATTGATCTATTGTAAACCGGTTTTGGAGGGAAAGGTTTTGCAACAAATGGATGTGACCCAATGGAAGGGAATGGCACAAAACTCTTTTGTCTATAAAGAAAAACATGGTGAATTTCCTTTGTGGACCAATGGCATCTTCAGTGGTATGCCTGCCTTTCAAATAACCAGTGTTGGCAGCAATCCGGTATCTATTGGCTACCTGCACCAGGTATTCACGCTTTTTTTACCCAAGCCGGTTAGTCTTTTTTTCCTTGCCTGTATATGTTTTTATCTCCTTTCACAGGTCATAGGAAGTCGGGTTGTAATCGGCATCGCCGGAGCCCTCTCCTATGCATATGCTACTTACAATCCTATCATCGTTGGTGTCGGACATGATACCAAGATGCAAGCGATTGCCTATCTGCCAGCTTTCCTGGCTGGCTTATGGATGCTCTATGAAAAACGCTCTTATCTGCTAGGTACTGCCATGACAGCTGTATTTACTGCCTTGCTAGTCGCATCCAACCACTTACAAATTACCTACTATGCCTTGATTCTCGCACTCATTATGAGTATTGGCTTTGGCATCAGCTGGATTCGCAGCAAAGATTTTACTCATCTTTCAAAAGCTGCCGGATTGGTTTTGGTCGGAGCTGCTTTGGGAGTTCTTGTCAATGCGATAACACTTTTTACCACTTATAGTTATTCAAAAGCAACGATTCGTGGTGGAAGTGAGTTAGCAGAAAAGAAAGGACAAGTAACTAAAACCGGATTGAGTAAGGATTATGCACTCAGTTACAGTATATATCCTTCTGAATCGCTTGTACTGATGTTTGCCAATTTATATGGCGGAAGTAGTGACAACAGAAACTTGCCAGAAGAAAATTCAAAAACTGTTGCAGCATTACAAGAGATGCCACAACAATTGGCACAACAATTATCCGGATTCCCCTACTACTGGGGAGGAATTAATGAAGGAACCTCCGGACCACCCTATGCCGGAGCTGTGATTTGTTTCCTCGCTTTGTTGGGCTTTTTCCTAATAGACCGAAAACATACAGGCTGGCTTTTTGCAGCAATAATATTGACCTTTGCCATGAGTTGGGGCAAATATTTTGAGGGCTTCACCGGTATGTTGCTAGATTATAAGCCATTTTATAACAAATTCCGGGCACCCAGCATGATCCTGGTAATACCTACTCTTCTATTGTGCATGATGGCAGTTATGGCATTGAACCAATTAACAGAAAAACTCGATAAGAAGTGGCTGATGGGGCAATGGAAAAAGGGATTGATGCTGACTGCCGTTGTATTTTTTGCGGCCCTTTTGGTGTATTTCACAGGTGATTTTTCCAGTGAATCGAGCGATGGCTTTTTATTAAAACAAGTAAGTAGCATTCAGGATGCTACCCAAAGAGAACAAATAGAAGCACCCGTCAAATCTTTTGTCAATGCCTTGCGGGAGGACAGAAAAGATCTTTTCCTGGGTTCACTGCTGAGAAGTTTGGCATTTGTAGTGGTAGCAGCCGGACTATGCTGGCTTATGATAAAAGACAAACTCAAACCGGTAATTGCGATTGGCGTTTTGGGATTCTTTGCTTTCATTGATGTAATGATGATCGATGTTAAGTATTTCAATGCTGATAATTTTCAGGACAAAGACGAATACAATTCCGTTTTTGAACCAACTCCAATTGATCAGGAAATCTTAAAAGACACAGGATATTTCCGAGTTCTTGATCTTTCTCCCGGATTGTCTGCAGCATTTAACAATGGAGCAATTTCCGCCTATTTTCATAAATCGATCGGTGGCTATCACCCGGCCAAATTGAGTATTTATCAGGATCTGATTGAAAAACAATTGTACAATTATCCTGATTGTCGTCCTACGCTGAATATGCTGAATGCCCGTTACATCATTTTACCACCAATGCAACAAGGTGAAAGTGTATCATTGCGCCTCAACGATCAAGCCCTTGGATCTGCCTGGTTCGTCAAAGAAGTGAAAACGCTTTCAACTCCTGCTGAAGTGATGACGGCACTTACCTATCTGCATCCGAAAGAT
>JBJTJJ010000167.1:0-11256 GCA_046095445.1 Sediminibacterium sp. | reverse complement strand
AAGAAAAGCAGCTGAAAGGTTACAAAAATTGCGGAACCTGTCTTTCAACCTGAATAATCCCGCCGATCCTAATAATGAGTTCGATGTGGTTCCGGCTTATGTGAGAAAGAACATGGAAATGTTTGGGAACACCCTTACTTCTGTAGAACAATTTTATAGTAAGATTACTGTTGGCAAGGATGAGAATGATCAGCCACGGATATCTACTCGTAATTCATTTCTGGAAGGTAAAAAGCCAGATTAATCTGTTTGGTTTATTTGCTGGTGATTGTTGTTGTTACCCCGGGGCCGAACCGGGGTTTTTTTTCAACATTCCCGGTATCTTCTTGTTATAATAATATATTGAATTTGTTATGGCACAAGTGGTAATAACCGGAGGAACCGGCATGGTGGGAACTCAATTGGCAAAATGGTTAGTGGCTGCGGGTCATCAGGTTACTGTATTGACCCGTCGTGTACCCGAAAAAAATCCCGATCAAATTCCCTATGCCTTGTGGGATCCCGGGAGGCGCTGGATAGAAGCATCTGCTATTCATCACGCCGATTACATTGTTCATTTGGCAGGAGCCAATGTTGCGGAAAAAAGATGGACTTCCGCTCGTAAGGAGGAGATAAGGAAAAGTAGGGTAGAAGGTGCCGAAACCATTGTTGCTGCACTCGATCAAATTCCCAACAAGGTTAAAGCAGTCATCAGCGCTTCCGCTATCGGCTGGTATGGTCCGGATACAGAAACCAGTCTGATTACCGGGTTTCATGAAACCGATCCAGCAGATCCCTCCTTTCTGGGAGATACTTGTCGCCAGTGGGAGGAAAGTATTCGACCAGTAGAAGCGTTGAATAAAAGACTGGTCATTTTTAGAATTGGAATTGTACTAGACAAAAATGGAGGCGCATTACCCGCATTCCTCCAATCACTGCGTTTCAGAATTGCTGGTGTTTTAGGTCGGGGAGTACAAATCATCAGCTGGATTCATAACCACGATCTTTGCCGAATGATTTCATTTGCTCTGGAAAACGAAGAAGTAAAGGGTATTTACAATGCAGTAACTCCTCATCCTGTCAGCAACAGCCAGTTCAATCGATTGCTTGCACAACAATTGTATGGTGATGCCTACATCATTTTACCTGTTCCAGCGTGGTTATTAAAAATTGTATTGGGTGAAATGAGCGTTGAAGTTTTGAAAAGTGCAACCATCTCTTCATCAAAAATTCGACAGGCAGGGTTTAACTTCAAATATCCTTCACTTGTAGAAGCGCTCCGGGAATTATTTCCTGCAAATAAAAACAGACCATAGTATTGGCTGTATTTCAGCCGCAATAGCGTAGCTGGCTATTATGAGGGGCTAAAGTCACAGTAAAAGATATGCCGAGCAATTAGTTTCTGACAGGCTTACCTGATTTTAGCACACTCTGAATTCTTTCCAATGTTTTCTTCTCACCACATAAACTCAGGAATGCTTCTCTTTCCAGATCCAGTAGGTATTGCTCAGATACGAGACTTTGTTCGCTGATATCTCCACCGCACATTACATAGGCAAGTTTACGCGCAATCAAAGAATCGTGATCAGAAGCATATTTACCTCGCCACATGCCGTTGATACCCGCAAGCAGGGCACCCAATGCCTGTCTTCCCAATACCTTCACATCTTTTCTTTGTGCAGGCATTACATAGCCGGCATCAGATAATTCAATCACTTCTTTCTTGGCTTCTGCTATCCGGCGACCGGTATTCATGATGATCTTATCTCTACCCGGTCTGAATACACCCATGCCAAATGCTTCATGCGCTGATGTGGCAACTTTAGCAGTTGCAATAGAGAAGAAACGACCCTTCAAGGTATTGGTTTCGGGTTCATCCGGATGTAATTCATCACCGGCACGAAGTGCGAACTCTTTGGTACCACCCCCACCGGGAATCAATCCTACCCCCATCTCGACAAGCCCGATATAAGTTTCAGCAGCAGCACAAACTGTATCTGCATGCATATTCATTTCACATCCACCACCCAGGGTTAAACCATGAGGAGCTGTTACTACTGGAACAGAGGAGTAACGCAGCCGCATCATGCTATTCTGGAACATACGAACTGCCATGTCCAGTTCATCATATTCCTGCTCAATGGCCAGCATGAAGATCATACCCACATTAGCGCCTGCACTAAAGTTGGCACCGGAATTGGCAATGACCAGTCCCTTGAATTTCTCTTCTGCCAATGTGATTGATTTATTCAATCCTTCCAGCACTTCTGCCCCGATACTGTTCATTTTTGTACTCCATTCCAAACCTGCAACACCATCTCCAATATCATAGAGACGACAAGCACTGTTTTTCCATACCAGTTGGTCAGTATGGTGTTGTAGCACGATGAAGGCATCTCCACCCGGCATGGGCAGATAGCTTTGTGTGGGAATGTGATAGAAAAGGCGTTTGCCTTTTTCAATTTTATAAAACTGCGTGTGACCCTTGGCCAACATGTCTTCCACCCAGGCAGCAACCGGATGTCCCGCCTTTTTCATAGCTGCCACTGTCGCAGAAACACCCAATACATCCCAGGTTTCAAAAGCACCTATTTCCCAACCGAAACCTGCCATCATGGCGTCATCGAGTCGATAAATATCATCGGTTATTTCAGGGATACGATGCGAGATGTAAGAAAAAAGACGGTAATGAAATTTACGGAAGAACTCACCGGCCTTATCAGTAGCGATGGACAGCGCCTTGATTCTTTCGGGCAGGGATTCAATGGTTTTGGCAGCTTCTACCCCGGCAAATTTAGCTTTGGTTCTGGGGCCATATTCCATGGTAGCCAATTGCAGGGTTTGAATTTCCTTTCCTTCCGCTGATTTTATTTTTTTGAAAAATCCCTGGCCTGTTTTATCACCCAACCAATTGTTGTCAACCAACTTTTGTAACCACGCGGGTACTATAAAAGTATCGCGGGCCTCATCACTGGGGCAGTTATTATATATACCATTGGCAACTTTCACCATGGTATCAATACCTACAACATCCGCTGTTCGGAAGGTCGCCGATTTTGGACGGCCCATCAGTGGACCAGTCAGTGCATCCACTTCATCTACACTCAGGGTAAGTTCTTCCATGATCTGGAAAATGCTCATCATGCTGAACATACCAATGCGATTGGCGATAAAGGCAGGTGTGTCTTTACAGAGTACAGTCGTTTTTCCCAGGAAGAGATCACCATATTCCATGAGAAAGTCAACTATCTCCGGATCGGTATCCGGGGTAGGTATGATTTCCAGTAAGCGCAGGTAGCGGGGTGGATTAAAAAAGTGTGTTCCACAGAAATGCTTTTTAAAATCAGCTGATCTGCCTTCACTTAACATGTGAATTGGAATACCGGAAGTGTTGGATGTAATGAGGGTTCCCGGCTTCCTGTATTTTTCAACCTGCTCATAAATGAGTTGCTTGATATCAAGCCGCTCCACTACTACTTCGATGATCCAGTCGCAGGAAGCAATGTCTTTCATGTTGTCATCAAAATTGCCTGTAGTAATTCTTTTGGCGACATCGGCAGTGAATACGGGCGATGGATTGCTTTTGATAGCGGCTTGTAAAGATCCATTCACCAATTGGTTTCTGGCAGCTTTTTGGTCACTACCTGCTGCAGCAGCCGGAACCATGTCCAGCAATACAACAGGCAACCCGATTCCTGCAAAGTGACAAGCGATTCTTGAGCCCATGACACCGCTACCTAAAACGGCTACCTTTCGAATGGATCTGTTCATAATGAAAACTTTGACGTAAAATTAGTTAGTTATGCAACTAATTGTATCAGCAACCCAAAAAAAATTTAAGGGGGGATGCAGCCGTTGGGCATAAAAAAAACCCTGTTAGGTGTCAGGGCTTTTTTTGGGCATTACCGGCAAAAGAATGAATCATTCTTCAGAGGGCGTTGCCCCCTTGTAAGCCATGTAGAGGCAAACAAGGTACACAGTCAGTAGTAAATACACAAGCATAAAAGGGGGTTTGTAAAAATAAATTTAACAAATAATTTTTGTGACTGTTGAAAAAATTTCAAAAAAATATTGGTTTTCAGGGCTTTTAGATGAAGGGACTTTAATTAAAGGTGAAAACCCGCATTTCTTGGATACATATCTAAACCGGCATAGCTATATAGCTATTTTTCATTCGCTGTATAGCAGGAAGGTTCGGTTGGCCCCCCTTTTTTTATAACTGATAATCCCTGACTTTTACCGCTGTTTGTATGAAATGACCATTCACAATAATGCTTCAGGTGCTCAGTTCCATTGTTGTAAATTTGTAGCGATGGAAATTACTGTTCAATTGATTCGTGAATTGAGTGCATTGTCTCGTTTGGAATTGCGGGAGGATGACCTTCCCTTATGGCAAGCTGATCTACAAAAAATGGTCGCATTCGTTGAACAGTTGCAGCGAGTAGATACCCGTGGTGTTCAACCTTTGTTACACATGGGTAGCGCTACCGAAGTGTTGCGCGAAGATGTTATCAGTGGGAGCGTTAGTCAGGAGATTGCCATGCAGCAAGCACCCGATGCCGTACCTCCCTATTTTTCAGTGCCCAAAGTGATTACAACACCAGTTCATTCAAACCAAGAAAATTAATTCGATGGATACTGCTATCATTCAGTTGGAAAAGATTGAAAAAAGTTATTACATGGGGAATCATACCATCCCGGTGTTGAAAGGTATTACCCTGGAAATTCAGCGCAATGAGTATGTGGCATTGATGGGCCCTTCCGGAAGTGGCAAAAGTACTTTGATGAATATTCTGGGATGTTTGGATTCTCCGACGGGTGGGAAATATATACTCAACAGCCAGGATGTGAGTCAGATGTCTGATGATGAATTAGCCCAGGTGCGGAATAATGAAATAGGCTTCGTATTCCAACAATTCAATTTATTGCCTCGTCTCTCTGCTGCTGAAAATGTGGCTCTACCATTGGTGTATGCCGGAGTTAGCAAGAAAGAGCGAATGGATAGAGCGCTTGAAGCGTTGCGCAAGGTGGGACTGGCAGACCGTAGCCACCATAAATCCAATGAACTTTCCGGTGGTCAGATCCAGCGGGTAGCCATTGCACGGGCTCTTGTAAATAATCCTTCACTTTTATTGGCGGATGAACCTACAGGTAATCTGGATTCAAAGACATCAGTTGAGGTAATGGAACTTTTTGCCAACATTCATGCAGCCGGTAATACAGTAGTGTTAGTGACCCATGAGGAAGACATTGCTGCTTATGCCCACAGGGTGGTAAGATTGAGGGATGGATTGGTGGAATCTGATACCACTCGCCCTGCAAAAGCAGTTCCTGCCGAATCTTTATAAATACATGCCCCGAACATTCTCCAGCTATCTTTGTTGCAATAGATAGTAATTTGCGATCATGTCATTTAAGATATATACTAAAACAGGAGATAGGGGATATACTTCGCTCATTGGTGGCACCAAAGTTGCTAAGAGCAACCTTCGTATCGACGCTTATGGTACTGTCGATGAATTGAATTCTTTTGTGGGGTGGGTGCGGGATTTGATAACTGATGAAGCGGGCAAGAATATGCTGGCTGAGGTGCAGGACCGTCTCTTTACAATAGGTTCTTCCCTGGCCTGTGATCCGGATAAAGAGCCGGCGATGAAGATTCCTGATTTGATTGATGCAGATGTTGAATTATTAGAAAAGGAGATTGATAGAATGAATGTTTCACTGGCTCCAATGAAATCCTTTATTTTACCCGGAGGTCACCCTACTGTATCTGCTCTTCATATTGCCCGCAGTGTCTGCAGAAGAACTGAACGTTGCTGTGTCTTTTTGATGGAAAACAATCTCTTCATTGATCCGCTTGTCATTCGATATATCAATCGGCTGAGTGACTATCTTTTTGTTTTATCCCGCTATACTGCCTGGCAGTTGAAGGTAGACGAAATCCCCTGGAGACCCCGGGTTAAGTAGTAGCCAATAATTTTAAGCAACATGTGCTGTGATTTCCCCATCTTTCATTTGTAAGATGCGGTCACTCATGGCTGCCAGCTCCTTGTTATGTGTTACAATTAAAAAGCTGTTGCCTAAATCTTCACGTAGTTGAAGGAACAACTCATGCAGTTCGCGGGCATGGTGGCTATCCAGGTTCCCGGTGGGTTCATCTGCCAGCACCAGTGCAGGTTGGTTGATCAGGGCTCTGGCTACTGCAACTCTTTGTTGCTCACCTCCGGATAATTCGGTGGGTCGATGATGCCCTCTTCCTGCCAATCCCAATTTTTCCAATAAAATAGTTGCTTTTTCAGCTGCCTCCTTTTTGGTGGTGCCTGCAATCCAGGCAGGTATGCAAATATTTTCGAGGGCAGTAAATTCAGGCAGGAGATGATGAAACTGAAAAACAAAACCCATGTGCCGGTTTCTAAAAGCTGCCAGTTTGCTGCCCTTAAGCTCATGTAGAGGAGTATCCTGTAGTTCCAGCGTTCCACTATCCGGCTGGTCTAGCGTACCTAAAATATGCAATAGGGTGCTTTTGCCTGCTCCCGAGGAGCCAACAATGCTGACAATTTCCCCCCGGTTCAGCTCCAAACTGACATCTTTAAGTACCTGGAGGTCACCATATTTTTTGCTGATATGCGTTGCCCGAAGCAAGGTTGAAGCGGTCATATAGGTGCAAACCTACAAAAGCCGGACAATAACCGCCCTTTTTTATCCGTTTTCTTTGGTAAAGGTTAACAATACTGATTGGCTGGTATTGTTTATACGGCTACATTTGCAAAAAAATCAGTTCCTATGTTTTGGACGTTAGAATTAGCAAGTTATCTGGAAGAGGCACCCTGGCCTGCTACCAAGGACGAATTGATTGACTATTCCATCAGAAGCGGTGCTCCCCTGGAGGTAGTCGAGAACCTTCAGGAACTGGAAGACGAAGGGGAAGTTTATGAGAGCATCGAAGACATCTGGCCCGATTATCCGAGTCAGGAGGACTTCATGTTCAATGAAGATGAATATTAATTCGCCCTCCATTGAAACGAAACTATAACGGCCACCCATCGGGTGGCCGTTTGTTTTGGAAGTATTATCAGGTAGGCACTTAGCTATTGGGGAATGAACTTAAATTCCTTAAAGTCCCTTAGAATTATTTTTCGGGAAACTTAACTTGAATCCAAGTAATACCAGGGTCAATACAAATACGATGGTATTGGCCAGAATGACCGGTCCGCTTTGAATGGCAAAACCATATACCAGCCAGACAATGGTACTGGTAATAACAATGAGTACCATCCAGATGCTCAGATCACCCACACTTTTTGATTTCCAGGATTTATATACCTGAGGTATGAAGGTGATGGAAGTAAGGAATGATCCAAAATACCCGATGAGTTCAACCCATTGGGATGGTAAACTAAAAAGTAAATTCATCATTTGTTTGTTTGTAAGGTTTATTCTGTGATGCCAATCTTTTGCATCACCAGATCACTCACCCCAGTATTGGAGTATCCGCCGTCGTGGAATAGGTTTTGCATGGTTACCATGCGGGTAAGGTCGGAGAAAAGTGTAATGCAATAATTGGCACAATCTTCTGCACTCGCATTCCCCAGGGGTGCAATGGACTGAGCATAATCGAAGAAATCACCGAAGCCCTTGATACCGGTACCCGCCGTTGTTTTAGTGGGGGATTGTGAAACTGTATTGATACGCACTTTTTTAGTCACCCCATAATGATATCCAAAGCTGCGGGCAATCGATTCCAACATGGCTTTGATATCTGCCATATCAGTATAGAAAGGGAAAGTACGTTGTGCCGCCATGTAGGTAAGCGCTACCACACTGCCCCATTCATTGATGGCATCCAGCTTCATAGCAACAGCCAGCATCTTATGCAGCGATAAGGCAGAAACATCTACCCCCTTTTGATAATAATCATAGTTCAACTCTGTATAAGGAACCTTCTTTCTGATATTCACACTCATACCAATAGAGTGGAGTACGAAATCAATTTTTCCGCCAAGGATTTCCTGAGACTTAGTGAACAGATGGGTCAGTTCTTCGGTATTCGTTGCATCAGCAGGAATGATCTCAGAACCCGTTTTCTCTGCCAGCTTTTTGATTTCACCCATGCGCATCGCAATGGGGGCGTTGGTCAGTACAAAACGTGCTCCCTCTTCGTGTGCTTTTTCAGCGACTTTCCAGGCAATGGAATTTTCATCCAATGCACCTGTTATAATTCCTGTTTTTCCCTTGAGCAATTGATAAGCCATACATTCATTGTTAAGCGTAAAATAAAATATTCCCCAAACTTAAAGATTTACTTTTAATTCGGATGAGAAGAGCAATATTAAGAACGAATCATTTCTCGTGCATTGGCCAACGCAGCTTCAGAGGGTGCCTCCCCGGATAGCATGCTGGCAATTGATCTAACTCGTTCCTCTTCCGTGAGCCGTCGGATGCCTGTATGGATTCCGGAATCCTTCTCCTCTTTGTACACCCAAAAATGTGCATCGGCTTTTCCGGCAATTTGTGGTTGGTGGGTGATGCAAATCAGTTGGTGGTTGTTGGCCAATTCCTTCATGATCAATCCAACTTGTCGGGCTGCTTCTCCACTGATACCGGAATCAATCTCATCAAAAATTAAAGTGGGCAACTGCATGGATGCTGCTACCAAAGATTTAATGCACAACATTAATCTGCTCAACTCGCCACCACTGGCTACTTTTTTGAGCGGTTCCCATTTACCGGATCGGTTGGCATCAAAAAGAAATTCAAGGTGATCTGCACCCGAATGACCGGGTGCAATTGAGGTGAGGGAAACCTGTAATCCTGCATTCGGCATCCCAACCCGCTCGAGCAATTTTTTTACTTGATCCTGCAGTGGAGAAATAACTTTCTTTCTGGCTGCAGTCAGCTTCGATGCCTGTTGCAATAGTTGGGTATAGGCAGCGGCTACCTTTTGTTCCAGTTCTTTCAACTCTTCCTCTTTTTTCTCTGTACCCACCTGTTCTTCCCGCAACTGATCTAGCAGAGCAATCAATCCATTCGTATCGCGAAGTCCGTGCTTCTTCAAAAGCTTATACCCATCTGCCAGGCGTTCATTGATCCACTCCGCCCTGGTTTCATCAACCTGACAATCATCTTTTATTTTATCCAACTCATCAGCAATATCATCGAGTTCTATCTGCACCGATTGCAAGCGTGCCGCTGTTTCTTGAAGAGAAGGAATCATTTCAGCGAATCCCTGTAAGGCCTGACCACCTTGTTTTAGTTGCGGCAATATGGGTTGGTCTGATTCTCTAAGCAGATCAGTCATTCTGCTAAGAGCCTGTAAAATTTGTCCTGCATTGTTCAACAACTTCAGTTCCTGGTCCAGTTTTTCCAACTCATCCTCTCTAGGGGCAAAGGATTCAAGCTCATCGAGTAGAAATTGTTGGTAATCTCTTTCCCGGTTGGACTTAATCAATTGATTTTTTAATTCCTCGAGGCGTTGTTGATCGACCTGCCATACTTTCCAATCTTTTTGGTACTGTTGAAGGAGTTCGGGTTGTCTGGTCAGTGCATCGATAACACTGCGTTGAAAATCGGTATCACCCAATTCCAGCGTATCAAATTGGCGATGCAGATCAACCAGTTTGCTTCCCAATTCCCGTAATTGCTGCAGGGTTACAGGGGTATCATTGATAAATGCTCTTGATTTTCCATTGGCGGCGATTTCCCTTCTCAACAACAATTCTTCCCCATCTTCCAAATCATTGGCTGACAGCCAATCACTAATTTCTGCCTGAGCTTCCCATTTAAAATTTCCTTCAATACAACATTTTTTCTCTCTGTTCAGCAACACAGTAGAATCCGCACGGTCTCCCAGAATTAGACCCAATGCACCCATCAGAATACTTTTTCCGGCACCCGTTTCACCGGTGATAATATTCAATTTCTCTGAAAAAAGAATTGACAGGTCATCGATGATCGCATAATTCTGTATGTGGAGAGCATGCAACATAGTGTAAGTATCCAATAGCTTGTTCGGCTGTGCAATTTAATCTGCTGTTTTCGGTTCAGCAAATAAGAGCGGTAAATACCCGGGGTTTATTCCCCCATACACCTGGCTATGCCTGCTTTGGCACGCTGATCAAGTGAATTTTTGTATTCTCGTTGGTTCATGTTGAGACATTGGCGGTAGAAATCCAGTGCCAATTGCTTGTTGCCCTGATTTTCATAAATCTGACCGGATTGCAAGGCAGCTCGGGCTGCAAAATACTCAGGCCTGTCTTTTCCGAGACGTATAGAATGGGCATAAAACCTTAGGGCTTCGGCCAATTTTCCCAGGGCATCGTACACCCTTGCCATGCGATAATGATATTCAAGTTGGTTGGCAGCAGAGCTTAATCCATCTGCCGGCGGATTGCTAAGCATGGACAATGCTTCTGTATGATAGCCGCCATCACTCAATAACCTGGCTTTCAGCAACCATTTATCCGGCCATTTTCCTGACTGTGCATCAGCCAGTGCTTTTTTGTCAGCATCAGAAAAAGTAGCACCTTGACTGATCACCATTTTTTGCATCTCTTCTGCTTTTATGATATCATCTTCCAGCCAGTAACACCAACTGAGTTTCTGATAGACATCCTTTACATAATATTTGCCTTTGAAATTTTTCAGAAAGGTCTCAAAGTGCTGGCGGGCAGCCGTTGTCTGCAAGCGATAAAGTTGGGTAAATCCTAGCTGGAAGTCCCATACATGGGTTGTCAGATAATCGGGTGATTCCTGTTTTTTATTGATGAGTCCGGCTGCCAACGCTGCCTGTTGGTGATTGATCGCCAGATTGGCTGTCATGTAGAGGTGCAGATGATTACCTGACAAATCGAGTTGTTGCTGCCGGGTAAAAAGCATTGCCTCATCTTTCTTATTGTCCAGATAAAAAAGCAAGTAGGGATACACAAACGCTGCTTCCTGAAAAAATACCTTGCTCCAGGGGTCTGAACTATTGATAAAAGAACGAACTGTCTGCATACCTTCTGATACAGAACCACGCATACCTAAAATACCTGCAATCCATTTATATCCTTTGGGGATGGTACCGGTCACTGCCTGTAATGTTCCATAAGGAAGATCATTGGGGGCGAAAGTGGGAAAGATCTTTTTGTTCTCTTTGATGAGCTGGTAACTTTTCCTGCAATCCCAGGCAGCTTCCCAAAATTCCCCGGCTTTGATGAGTACCGCTGCTATTTGCAGGTAGATCATTCCCTGGGCATATAAATAGAAGGGGGAGGACTTTGGGCCGGATTTTAG
>JBJTJJ010000166.1:0-2702 GCA_046095445.1 Sediminibacterium sp. | reverse complement strand
AAATGTTGCCAAATCATTTTTTTGCAGTACTTATGAACAATTAAAACTCCGACCGCCTGAAGATTTGGTATTTTTGGGTTTGATATTCAATTCATGTTGTTGCATACCGAGACCAAGCCAACCCATTATTTTACTTTTCAGTTTGGTTTGCTGTGTTTCAGTAATTTATTGTTCTCTGCCAGTTTTAACATGATGATCCCCGAATTGCCTGCCTATCTAACAGCCATGGGGGGCGCGGAATATAAAGGATGGATCATTGCTCTATTTACTCTGATGGCAGGTATTTCCCGACCCTTTAGTGGAAAGTTAACGGATACCGTTGGACGTGTGCCAGTGATGATTTTTGGCTCACTGGTATGTGTTGTGTGCAGTTTACTCTACCCGGTCTTGCATACCGTTACCGGCTTTTTATTGTTGCGTTTTTTTCATGGCTTTTCCACCGGTTTCAAGCCGACCGCGACATCGGCTTATGGGGCAGATGTGGTGCATGAGTCCAGGAGGGGTGAGGCACTGGGGGCATTGGCGATTGGCTATACTCTGGGGGCAACCATCGGACCGGTTATCGGAAGCTGGGGGGTGAATCATTATGGTTATAATGCGATGTTTGTTACCTCTGCATTGATGGCTCTAGGATCGGTGGCCATCTTGTTTAATATACGCGAAACACTTCCCGCGCCGCAATCTTTTCGTTGGTCATTGTTGCGCATTCCTGCCAACGAGATCATTGAACCTACTGCTTTGAGACCTGCTTTAATATTGTTTTTGCTGAGTATTTCACTCGGGTCTTGTCTGACTTTGGTACCGGATTACTCGGTGGAATTAGGTATGCGCAATAAAGGATTGTTCTTTACCTGTTTTACCATCACCTCCCTGCTGATTCGTTTGATTGCAGGAAAGTCATCCGACCGCTATGGTCGTCCGATGGTTTTGTTCTTTTCTTCACTGGCGCTGGTGGTGAGTATGCTTTTGTTGGCCTATGCCAGTGATCCAATTGTATTGATGACAGGTGCCGGCATCTTTGGGATGAGTTTGGGAATGAATTCTCCAACAGTAGCCGCCTGGGCGGTTGATTTATGTGCCATTGAACATCGTGGTAAAGCAGTAGCTACAATTTACATTGCATTGGAAGCCGGCATCGGCGGAGGGGCTTTGTTGAGTGCCTGGATTTACGACAATCGGGCAGAAAATTTTGTGTGCGCCTTTTTATTACCTGCTATTTGTGCAGCTCTTTCTATGTTGATTTTGTATAGATGGATGCAGCAAGGAAAAGTAAATAGTGCTGCGTAGTCATCCATTTATTTTTTCATATCGTTTGCCCGGAAGACAACGGATACTTTGTTTCAATTCCAGTTGGAGTAATGTCGTAGCCAGCCGGCTGGTATGCCATCCTGTAAGCAACATTAATTCATCTACAGAAATAGGAGTGTCGGGGCTAAGATGTGCTAAGAGATTTTTTTCTTCTTCGGAAAACTCAACAAAAAGACTTTGCTGGACTGCAGGTAATATGTTGTTTTCCTGCCAGCCCAGCCAATCCAGCAATGCAGCCGGTGAGGTGTACATGATCGCTTTGTTTTGTTTGATTAATTGCAGACACCCGGAGTGATTGCGATCGTAAATTTTCCCCGGTACAGCGAATACATCTCGGTTGTATTGAAACGCCAGTTCTGCTGTAATCATGCTGCCACCCTTCACGGCTGTTTCTACTACCAATGTAGCATCTGCAAGACCTGCCACAATTCTGTTTCTTCTGGGGAACTGGTGTTTTTCGGGTAATGCAGTGCTGTTGAACTCTGTCAACAATCCACCATTTTGTAGCATTTCTTTCGAAAGTTGCTGGTGTTGCCAGGGATACATTGTATGAAGTCCGTGTGCCAGCACACCAATGGTAGGAACCTGATGTTTCAGGGCACTTTTATGAGCAACCGCATCAATCCCAAATGCCAGGCCACTGATAATCATCACATCTGCTCTGCTCAGTCTTTCAATTAATTCTTCTGTTACTTGTTTTCCATAATTGCTGCTGTTACGGGTACCAATGATGCTGATGATACGAGGATGATTGAGATCTGCAGTACCCTTGTAATACAGTAAAGCTGGTGGGTCATAGCAATGTCTCAGTCGGTTTGGATATCCGGCGTCCGTCAGGAAGAGGGGTGTAACTCGGTTCTCCTGTATCCACTGTATTTCTGCCTCTGCTGTTTTCAGTACTTCTTTATTTTTCATTTCCCTGCAGGCGGCGGTAGTCATGTGCGGAACGCGCAACCATTCCCGGGCAGTGCTATGCAATGTGGATCGAGCATCGCCAAAATGTTCGATCAGACTTTTAATTCTAACCGGACCTAATGAAGGTATCAGTGTAAGTGCGATGCGGTAGAGCCATTCTTCATTCATGCGCGAATTTCCGGAATAGCACAGGATGGAATTACCGTGTTTTTACCTAAAATTTGGTAAGTGTTTTTACATGCCGATGATAGTGAAGCTGGTTCTTCTATTCAAGGCTTTACCCTTGTCGGATGTGTTTTCAGCAATGGGACGGCTGGATCCATAGCCCTTCCAGGTAATGCGGTTAGCAGTGATTTTATTATCTATCAGATATTGGGCAATGGACTTGGCTCTGTTTTCTGAGAGTATCCGGTTGTTCTCAGCCAATCCTGTATTGTCGGTATGTCCACCAATTTCAATGCGTAGGGAGGGGTTATCAT
>JBJTJJ010000165.1:0-15041 GCA_046095445.1 Sediminibacterium sp. | reverse complement strand
CTCTCTGTTCCACTAAGTATGTTCGTGGCATTTGTATTTCTACCGGCTGCCGACCTCATCATCGGATCCCATGTAACACTAAATTTCATTGTTTTATTTGCCTTACTTTTCGGACTCGGAATCATTGTAGATGATGCCATTGTCGTTATTGAGAATACCCATAGAATTTTTATGCAAGGGAAGGGGCGCATCTCTTCCAGCATGGCTGCACGGATGGCTGCCGGAGAAGTCTTTATCCCGGTTTTAGCAGGAACTGTCACTACCCTGGCTCCCTTCTTCCCCCTGCTGTTCTGGCCGGGTATCATCGGAAAATTCATGGTGTATCTACCTACGATGCTGATATTCACATTGGCAGCATCGCTGATCGTGGCCTTCATCATGAACCCGGTATTCGCCGTTGACTTCATGAACCACGAGGAAGATCATTCAAAAGAAGAAAAATCTGCCATATTCAAAAACAAAGTATTCTGGGGCGGAATTGCTACCGGAATCCTCTTGGATTTACTGGGTTTCACCTTCGCAGGAAACCTTTTACTATTCTTCATGATTCTCTGGTTACTGAATAGATACGTACTGACAGATGCCATCAATTCCTTCCAACAAAAACTTTTACCCCGCATCATGAACAGATACGAGGAACTGCTTCGTTGGGCACTTAAGGGATGGAGACCGGTTCACTTATTGCTGGGTACTTTCGGACTTTTGATTCTTTCCATTGTTCTTATTACCATCTCGGTAGCAGTGGGTCGGACTGGTGTTGTATTTTTCCCTAAACCCGATCCCAATCAGATATACATCTACCTTAAACTTCCGGTAGGTATGGATGTGAAGTATACCGATTCTGTTACACAGGAATTAGAAAAAAGAGTATCTAAGGTTCTAGGAACTGATAAAGGAAAAACCAATCCCATCGTTGAAAGCGTTATCAGCAACGTGGCCGTTGGAGCCGGTGATCCGGTATTAGGTGATCGCAGTGTTCGTAGCGAACTGGGACGTTTGCAAATCTCATTTGTAGATTTCGAAAAGAGACATGGCATTTCTACACAACCTTATCTCGATAGCATCCGTAAGGTAATGAATGGAATTCCAGGTGCCGAAATCAGTGTTGACCAGGAAAGTTCCGGTCCTCCCACTGACCCCCCAATCAATATCGAAATTGCCTGCGAAGATTTCAATGCCATGATTAAAACGGCCACCAGATTGAAAAACTACCTCGACTCAATACAGGTACCCGGCGTAGAAGAATTAAAAATGGACGTTGACCTTAACAATCCGGAATTAACCCTGACTATTAATCGCCAACGTGCATTGATTGAGGGTGTATCGACTGCCCAAATAGGGCAGCAAATTCGAACAGCTCTCTTTGGAACTGAGGTATCCAAGATCAAAGAAGGTAAAGAAGAATATAAAATACAATTACGGAACAATTCAGTGCAGAGAAAAAGTCTGACAGATCTCCTGAATATGCGTATTTCATTCCGAGATATGGCAGCAGGTGGAGTCGTTAAAAATATTCCTATTAGCTCATTGGTAACAGTTGAACCAACTTCAACTCTTGGAAGTGTAAAAAGAAAAGATCAAAAACGATTGATCACCCTGCGCTCGAATGTATTGATGAGCGAGGGCTATAACCCTACCGGTGTTAACCAGGAAATTGCTAAATACATTGCCCAATTCAAAGATGTTCCTACCGGGGTAACTATTCGTCAAACCGGAGAAGGTGAACAACAAAAAGAAACTGTTGAATTTTTGAACAAAGCATTGATGATTGCACTGATGTTGATATTATTTACACTCGTTTTGCAATTTAATTCTGTCAGCAAGTCAGTTATCATTCTCACTGAAATTGTCTTTAGTATAATCGGTGTATTATTAGGTATTACCATATCAGGTATGAATATCTCTTCTATCATGACAGGTATCGGTATTGTAGGTCTGGCAGGGATAGTGGTTAAAAATGGTATCCTGGTGATTGAATTTACCGATGAGCTAAGAGCCAGGGGAATGAAAACCAGAGAGGCCGCTATTCAAGCGGGAAAAACCAGAATCATCCCGGTAATGTTAACCGCTGTAGCAGCTATTCTGGCATTTATTCCTATTGCCTTTGGCTTCAATATCAATTTCGTTACCCTATTCAGTGAACTGAATCCACATATTTTCTTTGGTGGTGATAACGTGGCTTTTTGGCTCCCACTGAGCTGGACCATCATCTTTGGTCTAGCATTTGCTTTCTTCATGACACTGATCATCGTTCCTGCCATGTACCTGATTGCAGAAAGATTGCGTAGACCGATGCAACGGATGTTTGGAGGAAAATGGATCAGCATGTTGGGCATTCCGCCTCTTACCTTACTTTTCCTGCCATTGATTGTGATTACCTTACTGGCTCATCGTATTAGCCGTAAAAAAAGAGCAGCAAAATTGGCGGGCAACCCTAACATCAATGATGCTTTCATCGGAAGTTGGTTTTAATTAGGATCTGGGTTTATTAATATCCGCCCGGTTCCCCGGGCGGTTTTTTTTTCCGCTCCTCCAGCCAATTTACCACTTACCCCTCTGTAGGTTTTTTTACAACTTTTTTAGAATTACCTGTTGAAGTACCTGATAACTTTGTAAAAAAAGAAGCATGATCAACAACCATGAAATAGACTACCGCATCTTCGGTGAAGAAATGCAATACGTTGAAGTGGAACTAGATCCGGGAGAAACCGCCATCGCCGAACCGGGTGCCTTTATGATGATGGATGATGGTGTCAGCATGGAAACCATGTTTGGTGACGGAAGCAAGCAACAGTCGGGCGGACTCTTCGGCAAATTAATGAATGCGGGAAAAAGAATGCTCGTTGGAGAAAATTTATTCATGACTGCATTCACAAATATCGGACAAGGTAAAAAACATGTATCCTTCGCTTCTCCCTACCCTGGAAAGATTATTCCCCTAAATCTTTATCAACTGAACAATACCATCATTTGTCAAAAAGATTCTTTCCTCTGTGCTGCCAAAGGGGTGAGCATCGGCATCGAATTCCAGCGCAAATTGGGAACCGGGTTATTTGGTGGTGAGGGTTTTATCATGGAAAAGCTGGAAGGTGATGGTATGGCGTTTTTACATGCCTGCGGTCATGTGGCAGAAAAAAATCTTCAGCCCGGCGAATTATTAAAAATTGATACCGGTTGCATTGTTGGATTCACCGGAGGTATTGATTATGATATCCAAATGGTAGGGGGTATAAAAAATACCCTATTTGGTGGAGAAGGATTCTTCTTCGCAACCCTTCGAGGACCGGGAAAAGTATGGATTCAAACACTCCCCATCAGCCGATTGGCCGGTCGTATTCTTCAGTATGGCACAACTTCCAGAAGAGAGGAAGGTAGTATGCTGGGGGGTATCGGTAATATGCTGGATGGTGATGGTTGGTAATTGCCAACGTACCGAATCAGTAGATTATCTTTCGCAATCTCTCGGCTGCTAACTCTAATGTGCTTTCCTTTTTTGCAAAACAAAATCGAAGTACCCGGTTATCTGTACCATGATGATAAAATACTGATACGGGAACACAAGCAACCCTATTTACTTTAGTCAGGTGTATCGCCATCTCCTTATCACTCTTATCACTGAAATGTCCATATCTATAACAGGCAAAATAACTGCCCGAAGATGGCATGTATTCAAAAGGCGTAGCAGACATGAGTTGTTGAAAATAATCTCTCTTTTGCTGAATCTGTAATCCCAACTGCTCATAGGCCTTTGTGTTATCAAGATAAGTAGCCAGGGCAACCTGCTTGGGCGTATCACAAGAGAAGCTATTGAACTGATGTACCTTCCGAAATTCCTGCATCATAAGAGTTGGCGCAATACAATAGCCCAACTTCCATCCGGTGCAATGATAGGTCTTACCAAAAGAATAGCATACAAAACTTCTTTCACGCAATGCCGGATAGCGCAAAACACTCAGGTGCTGTAATCCATCATATATCAGGTGCTCATACACTTCATCACTGAGTATAAGAATTGAAGTGCCGGCAACTAGTTCCTCTAGCATCTGCATGTCTTGTGATGTCCAAACCATGCCGGTAGGATTATGAGGCGTATTCAGTAAAATGATTCTGGTTTTGTTAGTAATTTTTTTCTTCACTTCCTCCCAGGGAATCCTGTAATCAGGAAAACTAAGTGGTATCATTACCGGTACGCCCCCGTTGATGGTGATATTGGGTATATAACTATCGTAAGCAGGTTCGAAAACAATAACTTCATCACCCGGCTGCAAAGCGGCTGTAAGAGCTGTATAAATTGCATAAGTTCCCCCCGGTGTAATAGTTATTTCCTGTTCAGCATCCGGCAAATAACCATAACAATGGTTGACTTTGGCAGCAATGCGTTCACGCAGCAGCGGAAACCCATTCATGTGGGTGTACTGGTTATGTCCGTCCCGCATGGCCTTATTGACCAGATCTGTTAATTCCTCGCTCATTGGAAAATCAGGAAACCCTTGTCCCAAATTAACTGCATCGTACTCCCGAGCTAACTGACTCATCACGGTGAAGATGGTAGTTCCTACCTGCGGTAATCTGGAGGTAAAAGAGGGGGAGAAACTTGCTTGCATACGTATCATTTGCCTGGCAAGATAAAATAATCTTGTCTGGACTTAAGGAATCAATTTACCGGCAATCCGATTGAGCTCTATTTCTGCCACCTTAGCGGCATAACTTAAATTAACCAGTCGAAATCCTTCCGTCTCATAACTTACCTGTGCTTGTCTGACATCTACTATGGTAGATTGCCCGAGAGAAAAACGAGTCAATACCAAATCCAAAAGTTCTGCGGAGAGCCGGAAATTTTTTACCTGCGTCTGGTATTGCAGTAGATTACTTTGATATGCCTGATAAGTTCTAACAACGCCTGTTTCAAGATCAAAAATAGTATTGTCGTATTGCAGCTTAGCATTGCGCGTGTTGATGGATGCTATTTGTTGTTGCTTTTTATTCACGCCACCATTGTACAAAGGTATTCCCAGGTTCAGCCCGAAAAACGGACCAAAACTTTGGTTCAATAGGGCGAAACCCGCAGCGCTCTTGATGCTACTGAAGTTATAACCTGTATTGGCACGCAGTGTAGGATGACGGAGAGCTGCTGTTTCTTTTTCCAGCCACTCATTGACTTTAATTTGTTGTGAAGCTGCCTGAACAGATGGGTTATCAACCATGTGACGACGAATACTATCTAAGCGAATGGATCTATCAACCACAATTGTATCGCGAATAACAACGGAGGCATCTGCCGGTTGCATCCAAATTAAATTCAATAAATTAGTTTTCGTCTGGTCAATTACCAACTGTTGATTCTGCAAAGTCTGTTCCAGGGCATTTAAATCAATTTCTGCCTGCAAAATATCTGCCTGATTAGCCAAGCCGGCTTCTTTTCGCACCTGCAGTATTTCGAGTCGCTTGCGGGATGCCGAAATGGACTGATGGATAGTTTTTACCAGCTCTTGTTGACGAACTACGTCGAAATA
This sequence comes from Sediminibacterium sp., assembly GCA_046095445.1. Lineage (GTDB taxonomy): Bacteria > Bacteroidota > Bacteroidia > Chitinophagales > Chitinophagaceae > Sediminibacterium. Next base: position 9,528 of record JBJTJJ010000165.1, on the reverse strand, counting down.
TGCAGTAGCCACCTCTGCAATGGTGTTCTGAATCTGTACCAGCAGCAGTTGCTGGTTGAGTCCTTTTATTTCTGCTAATCTTTTTCTGGTGGAAATAATTCTACTGCCATTATAAAGAACCATACTTGCTGTAACGCCGGCAAACAGGTTATTCGAACCAACGCCGGGGCGTTTGGCATTTCTGCTTGGATCAGAAAACTCCTGGTTGATACTTACTATTTGCTCATTGTCATTCACAGTAGCATTGATAGTGGGCAATCCGCCGGCAAACCCCACATCATCTGAAATTTCACTGATAGAGAGGTTATTTTTCGCCAGTTGGATATCCAGACTTTTTTGTAAAGCCATGTTGATGGCATCCGGCAGGGTGAGTCGCTGTTGTGCTATTGCCAGCTGGCCCATCATCAGACAACCAATAAAAGCCATTGTTTTTCTCATATCCACTAAGTTAACCCTGCAATTGGTGTTTTGATTGTTTATTATATGAATGGGTGAATCAGTTCACCAATGTCCCCACATTGCTGCCCGCTACCACTTTGAGAAGGTTTCCCGGGCTATTCATATCAAAAACGATGATTGGTAACTTGTTTTCCATGCACAGCGTAAATGCTGTCATATCCATCACCTTTAGATTTTTTTGAATGCATTGTTCAAAGCTGATGGTATCATACTTGGTAGCGGTAGGATCTTTCTCAGGATCCGCTGTATAGATTCCATCAACACGAGTACCCTTCAAGATCACATCTGCCTTCATTTCGATAGCACGCAGAGAGCCTGCGGTGTCTGTAGTAAAATAGGGATTTCCTGTTCCGGCACCGAAGATAACCACACGACCCTTCTCGAGGTGACGCAGTGCCTTCCTTCGTATGTAAGGCTCTGCTACCTGTTCCATATTGATGGCACTCTGCAACCGAGTGTAAACGCCGATCTTTTCCAACATGGCCTGCATAGCCATGGCATTGATAACAGTAGCCAGCATACCCATGTAATCCCCATGCGCACGCTCTATACCGCTATCAGACTCATTCATACCTCTGTAAATATTTCCTCCGCCAATAACTATGGCCACCTGCACACCCAACTCGATTACTTCTTTGATGTCTTTCGCGTATTGCTCAATGATTTTCGGATTGAATTGATCACCATTCATCTGATCACCCAACAGGGCTTCTCCGGATAATTTTAGCAGTATTCTTTTGTATTTGGGTAGCATGGCGGGGTTAAATTTTCAATTACAAATAACCTGATTTTTTGGCATATTATCTGCTGCTGTTGATAAACTGGTTATAATCAGGTGATACTATTTGGATGTTGGCTTTCTTTTTGGTGGCCTTCTGACGGTTCTCCTTCACCCTGAATTCTATGATTTGACGGATAAGCGGAAGAGGAAAAGGTTGATCGTGTGGAAACTGAACTGAACCCATAGCATGCCGGTATCCCTTCAGCTTGGAAGCCATTTTCTCTATCCCTGAAGCCATTGGATACAACCCAATATGGTTTTTATGTGCCGCAAAATAGACAAGACGACCATGTAAAAAATAAGCCGGCATACGATAGCTGATTTTCTCTGTGGCATCCGGGGCCAGTTCCTTCACAAGTTTTCGCAAAATAACTAACCTGCGCTTTACTTCTGTTGGAAAACTTTTACAATATTGGTCGACAGTAAGGGCGGGCTCTTTTGATTGCATATCATCATTTTTGATGTAGGAAGTTAGCATTTTGTACCATAAAAAAACCGTCCGCAAGCGGACGGTTTGTACAGTTAGATGGAAAATTCATGATGGCAGATTAACCTAATGCCACCCGCTTGAAAGTGGTAACTTTCAAATCAGCAGCGGCTTTTTTTAGATAGTCGCCAACACTGATCGCACCGTCTTTGACAAATGGCTGTGCCAATAATGTTTGCTCTTTGAAGAATGCATTGAGCTTACCTTCCGCAATCTTAGCGATCATTTCCTCCGGCTTACCTGCCATTTTAGGATCTGACTTCATAGTTTCCAGTACAATGGCTCTTTCTCTTTCAATCGTTTCAGCTGAAACACTATCTGCATCAACTGCCAGTGGATTCATAGCAGCGATTTGCATAGCCACATCTTTTCCTGCTTCTTCTGCTACAGCAGAGAGTCCTACCAGAACCCCCATGCGGTTGGCACCATGAATATAAGAGGAAACATAAGGAGCATCAACACGTTCAAAACGAGACACGCCGATTTTTTCTCCTATAGCAGCCAACTTATCGTTGATCATATCGGCTACTTTAGCTCCGTTAATTACTACTTCATTTAGTTCTTCAGCAGATTTCACATCATTGGCTGCAGCGGCTTCAGCAATTTGGCGGGCAAATGCAACAAAGTCGGCATTCTTAGAAACGAAATCTGTTTCACAACTGATGCAAACGATCCAACCGGTTTGATTTCCGGGAGCAGTCAATGCGATAACTACACCTTCTTTTGCTTCACGGTCGCTACGCTTGGCGGCTACTTTTTGTCCTTGCTTGCGCAACCAATCAATGGCTGCTTCAAAATCTCCATTGGTTTCGGTGAGGGCCTTGCGGCAGTCCATCATACCGGCACCGGTAGTTTGACGTAATTTATTAATATCTGCTGCTGTTATTGTTGCTGTTGACATTGGTATAAACTTTTTATAGATTCAATTCTTTGAATAAGTGAAATAACCGGGTACGAATACACCCGGTTACTTACATCAATTATGTATTAACGAGATCCACCACCTGCAGGGCGACGGCTGGCACCTCCGGCAATTCTCCTCTTGGGAGCACCGGCTGCTGCGGCTACACCACGACCTCTTCCACCACGGGCAGCTTCAGATTGCGCTTCAGCTTCCAGTCTGCGGGCGCGCGCCTCATTCTCGTTGGAAGCTTCTTCGCCTTCTTCTTCCTCCTTAGAGGCCTGACGCTCTGCTAATCCTTCTGCGATGGCTGCAGTGATATAGTTAGTGATGATAGCAATTGATTTGGTAGCATCATCATTGGCAGGAATAGCAAAATCTACTTTATTAGGATCAGAGTTGGTATCCACCATTCCAATGGTTGAAATACCCAGTCGCTTGGCTTCTGCCAACGCGATGTGCTCGTGTCCAATATCAACCAGGAACAATGCTGCTGGCAGTCTGCCCAATTGCGCAATACCGCCCAATACTTTCTCCATCTTATCGCGGTCGCGGCTAAGCGTGAGACGTTCTTTTTTAGTAAGACTATCTGCGCTTCCATCAGCCAGCATCTTATCAATACTCTGCATTTTCTTCACGCTCTTACGCACTGTGTTGAAATTGGTCAACATTCCACCCAACCAACGCTCAGTGGCAAAAGGCATATTTACACGCTTGGCACATTCACTAACGATTTCTTTGGCTTGCTTCTTGGTGGCAACAAACATGATTTTTTTACCGCTCTTGGCAATCTGCTTCACAGCAGCTGCTGCTTCCTGCAGGTGATCAACGGTCTTGTTCAGATCGATGATGTGAATACCTTTCTTTTCTGCAAAAATGTAAGGCAACATTTTAGGATTCCATTTCTTTTTCAGGTGACCGAAATGCACGCCGGCTTCCAGAAGTTGCTGCTGTAATGAGGTGTTATTTTCCATTATGACTGATTTTGTAATTGATGTATTTCAGTTAACTGACCCGAAGCAATTCCGGAATAAATCCGAAAAGCAGGAGGTGACAGTAAACCAATGATTAACGTTTGCTGAACTGGTAACTTCTTCTGGCTTTTTTATGACCAAATTTCTTGCGCTCAACACTTCTTGGATCACGCTTCAGCTGACCGGCTTCTTTCAGCGCTGGACGCAATTCAGGATTCACCTCAAGCAGAGCACGGGCTATACCCAGTTTAGCTGCCTCTGCCTGCCCTTTCAAACCACCACCCTGAGCATTAATGATGATGTCGAGTTTACCGAACATCTCTGCTGTTTTCAGAGGAGCTTCGATTTGATTCTGCAAGTAGACCAGGGGGAAATAGACTTTATAGTCTTTATCGTTGACAGTAATCTTACCATCACCCTTGGTAACGAATACACGGGTTACTGCCTCTTTACGGCGACCCACTGCATTTTTTTGTTTTTCCATGTTTATTTTCTTTTTCAGGCAACTTCTTGGTAGTTGCCGGTGATTGATAGTCAGGTTTTACCCTGCAATTAGTTTGAATTAAAAGTTGAGTGGCTTAGGTTGCTGAGCAGCATGCGGATGATTCACGCCTGCATACACAAATAATTTTTTAATCATCTTGCGACCCAGGCGATTTTTAGGCAACATGCCTTTTACAGCACGCTCCATCACAACCTCTGGTCTGCGCTTCAGGAGGTCGCCTGCAACTTCTTCTTTCTTTCCACCGGGGTAACCGGAGAAATTAATGTACTGTTTGTCTTCTAACTTATTGCCGGTAAACACAACTTTGTCTGCATTGATTACAATAACATAATCGCCACAATCAACGTGAGGTGTATAATAGGATTTGTTTTTACCCCTGAGCACAGAGGCAATGCGGGATGCAATACGTCCAACGGTTTGATTAGTACCGTCAACAACATACCAATTGTGTTGAACAGTAGCCGCGTTCGCATGCTTGGTGGTGAAATGAAGTTTACTCATGATAATTTGTTTTATGTGATGCCGGCGCTATCCCACCGACGAAAAACCCTTTTTTAGGGAGTGCAAAGTTAGGCAGCATTCGGCGATTTTTCTAATAAAACAGCTCTTTTTTAGATCGTATCTTTGTAAGTGTCTGATAATCAATAAAAATATTGATTCGTTTTTTACACTTACCCTTCTCCACCACCGGGAATCGCAGAACGAACAGCCCATCACTTGTCCTTAACCCGCTACCTTTGTACCTCAACATTTGCCGGTGAGCCTTCGCAAACTTCAACCCCAACGGATCTTCAATGGCCTGGAACTATTGCCACCCGACATGGTACTGGTGGTAGAAACTTCTGGCAAAGTGGTCGATATCTTACCGGCGTCGGAAGCAGGTGATGGAATAGAAAAGTTGGCGGGATGGATTACCCCGGGACTTATTAATTGCCATTGCCACCTGGAACTGAGTCATCTCCGGGGAACCATCCCCGAGAAAACCGGATTACCCGGATTCGTTCAACATATTTTGTCAGGACGGGATGCAGATTCCGGTAATCCCCAGATTGCCATGGAATCGGCCGATCGAGATATGTGGAAGGCCGGCATTCAGGCTGTAGGTGACATCTGTAACAGAATTGATTCACTTCCCGTTAAGCGAAATTCCCGAATCACTTACCACCAATTCGTAGAAGTGAGTGGTTGGATGCCGGAAGTCGCCAAAAAAAGATTCCAATCGGCTCTACAAACTTTACAATCATTCCTCCAAATATCCCCAAGGGCTTCTCTGGTTCCACATGCACCCTACTCCGTTTCACCGGAGTTATGGAAATTGCTGATGACAAATTTTGAAGGACAGCCCATTACTATTCATAACCAGGAATCAAAGGCAGAACAAACATTATTTGAAAAAGGGGAAGGTGAATGGCCTGAGTTCTTTGCAGCATGGAAAATCAATCACGAGCACTTTATACCTTCCGGCAATAGCAGTCTGCAAACTGTTTTACCCTTCCTGCAATCCGCTTCCTCTCTCTTGCTTGTTCACAATACCTATACATCTGCAGCGGATATTGAATGGACAGAAAGCCGGCATGCTTCTGTATTTTGGTGCCTGTGTCCACGTGCTAATAAGTACATCGAAAATGAACTTCCTCCCCTGGAATTGCTGCGTCAAAAAAATTGTCGCATCGTATTGGGAACCGATAGCTTAGCCAGCAATCATTCGTTGAGTTTATTGGATGAAATGAAATTGCTTTCCCGCCATTTTTCTTCTATACCTGCTGGAGAAATGTTGCGATGGGCTACCAGTGAGGGGGCAGCTGCTTTGCAGCTGGAAGATCAGTTGGGTCTTCTTCGTCCGGGAACCAGTCCGGGAATTCTTCAGCTGGAAAATCTGGGTCCGGGGGAGCAGATAGTTGATAGTACCCGTATAACCCGTTGGTGGTAGTTCTCTGTCTTGAAAATTCTATTGCAATATTTCCTGAATTACCTGCCAACTGCGCAGGTTACCAAAGTCCGCCACATGCAAAGCATAAAACTGCAGATAACTTGTCAGCAATTCTTTGCGCAGGGTCCGTGTTAACGCTATCTCACCTAGTTGTTCTATCTCAGTAGTCATTTGTACGAGTGAGGTAGTGGCTGCTGCTTCACCATCCAAAAAATATGGGTGTGCAGGAACCTGAGCAACAAAATTTCCTTCCTGCAAATCCAGAACCGGCGTTTGGCTCGTATAGTTACCCTGTAATTGGAAGCCGAGCAAAGCAGATAAGCTAAGCGCAAAGAAAAGCGGAAAGTTAGCAGTGACTTTTGGTGTTGCACGATCCAGTTCCTGTAAACTGTCTTCTATGAATTCATACAAATCGGAGTTGGGCTCGGGTTGCCGGATACAGTGCTGAAGCATTTCAATCATAAAAAGTGCTACTGTATTTTTCACAACTTCGCCATAAACCGTTGTGTAGAGATAGCCCCAATTAACCTCCCGAATATATTGCAGGTTCTTGGAGTCCTGGTGGTACACTACCAATTCGAGAATAGCCCCCGGTTGAAAGCAAGCAGCTTTGCCCACTGCCTTTCCGGAATTTTTCCTCGCCCCTTTGACCAGATAGTTTTGCAATCCATAATGGGCTGTATAGATGGAACTGATCAGACTGGAATCACCATACCGGGTCGTTCGAAAGACAATACCTCGGGTGGTCTGAATCATACAATGGTTTGAAAAATGAATTCCGAAGAATGCAGCAATTACAAGAACAGATCAATTACAGACAACTCAGACGACTCCTGTAAACTGTTGCAGAAACCGCACATCATTTTGGGAATACAATCGCAAGTCGTTGATCTGATATTTTAATTGCGTGATGCGTTCTATTCCCATACCAAATGCAAATCCGGTATATTTATTCGGGTCGATGGAAAAGTTCTCGAGTACCCGGGGATGCACCATTCCGCTTCCTAAAATCTCTACCCATCCCGAATGTTTGCAAACACTACAACCTTTCCCCTCACATATCAAACAGCTGATATCCATTTCAGCACTGGGCTCAGTAAAAGGAAAATAGCTGGGACGAAATCTTATTTTGACATTTTTACCCAACATCTCCTGCACAAAGAAATACAGGGTTTGCTTCAGATCTGCGAAACTCACATGTTCATCAATGTATAGACCTTCCACCTGGTGAAAAAAGCAATGAGCCCTTGCGCTGATGGTTTCATTTCTGTATACACGACCGGGGCAGATTACCCGAATGGGTGGTTGTTGTTGTTCCATTACTCTTGCCTGAACGCTACTGGTATGTGTACGCAATAGCCAGGCAGGTTCTTGTTGGATATAAAAGGTATCCTGCATGTCGCGGGCCGGGTGGTCTTCGGGTAGATTCATGGCACCGAAGTTGTGCCAGTCATCTTCAATTTCCGGACCCTCGGCAACAGCAAACCCCAGGCGGCGGAAGATGGCCACGATTTCATTTCTTACCAGACTCAAGGGATGGCGGGTTCCAACAGGCAGGGGCGTGCCCGGTAAAGTGCGGTCCATTGAGTTTACTCCAGCGACAGCCACCGGTTGCTGGCTCTCCTTCAATGATTCCCATTGTTGCTCAGCCAATACCTTTACTTCATTCAGGTGCTGACCCATCTCCTTGCGCTGCTCTGGTAATACATTTTTCAGTTCTCCCATCAATGCCTTGATCTGTCCCTTGGTTCCCAGGAAGCGGATCCTGAAAACCTCTGCCGAATCGGGTTGGCTGGTATCAAATTGGGACATCTCCCTTTTGCAGTCCTCTATCTGTTGTAACAATGTATCCATTCGGTAAAGATAAATCGCAAGTTTCACATGGTGAAAAGATGCTGACAGCCAGTACATTATCGGGGAATTACCTGCCTTTGCTCATCCCCCGGGAAAATCGTATCTTTGCAGACACTAGTTTATTGATTGATGGATTACAATACCCAGCGGTCCGGACTTGATCTGAAAGAATATGGCCGCCACGTTCAGAAAATGGTTGAGTTCTTGCTGACCATTGAAGACCGCGAAAAAAGACAGCAACAGGCACAATATGTGATCGAACTGATGGGATTCCTGAATCCCCAGTTGAAGACGATTGAAGACTACCGCCATAAGTTATGGGATCACCTTTTTTTCATCAGTGATTTTGCACTTGATGTTGATAGTCCCTATCCCAAACCTTCCCGGGAAACATATCATCAAAAACCCGATCCGCTTCCGTATCCCAAACGCCATCCCAAATATGCGCATCTTGGCCGCAACCTGGAAGTGGTAATACAAAAAGCATTGCAGCAGGAAGATCCGGATAAAAAAGCAGGGTTTGCACATGCCATTGCTTATTACATGAAGTTGGCCTATAGCAATTGGCACAAAGAGTTAGTACACGATGACACGATCCGTGCGGAATTGAATAACATTACCGGCGGACAACTCGAATTCAGCAATACCCCCTTCATCAAGCACCGCAACCAAAATTTTGAACGCGATGATTTCCCGCGAGGTGGCGGAAGATGGCAAAACAAGAAAAATTTTGGCGGTCGCGGTGGCGGAAGAAACAATAGACCCGGCGGCGGCAGAGGCAACCAGGGTGGTCCACGTGGTAACCGCAACGACAACAGAGGAGGTCAGTACAACCGTTATTAAGATACCGGTCTTGTTTGTCTGCTGATAGTAAGTCCCTCCCTTTCTAACAAAACTGATTTGTAGTTGCCCCTGCAACCTATTCCGATCAATGATGCCATTTCAATTGCTGACTGGCAAACTACCGGTAAATGCACAATTAATTGTTTCTTTGCTGAAAGTCCGAACATGGGCAATTCTCCTTCACCGATTATCATTATTACTGCTCCTTCCGGTGCAGGAAAGACTTCGATTACCCGCTATCTCTTGCAGAAACATCCTTATCTGGCATTTTCCATTTCTGCTGCCACCCGGCAACCGCGGGGAAATGAAAAAGATGGGGTAGATTATTATTTCATCAGTGAGGAAGATTTCAAAAAGAAAATTGCCACCAATGAATTTGTAGAGTGGGAAATGGTTTATCAGGGCAAATATTATGGAACGCTTCACAGTGAATTAAACCGTATCTGGCAACAACATCAGGTACCACTGCTCGATATAGATGTGAAAGGCGCTATTCATGTACAACAACAATACCCTGAACAATGTTTCTCCTTGTTCATTGAGCCACCATCACTCGGTGAATTGAAAAATCGTTTACTGGCAAGGGGTACAGAAACGGAAGAAAGCTTGCAGGTTCGGGTTGATAAAGCCGCTTTTGAAATTTCTTTCAAAAATTATTTCGATCAGGTCATTGTGAATGATCGTCTGGAAGATGCTTGCGCAGCAGCGGAGAAGGCTATCGGAAATTTTTTACAATCCAAACAATTCCCACAACAGAATATTACTTCCTCATAAAACTTATCCTGAACATTTTC
>JBJTJJ010000164.1:0-3676 GCA_046095445.1 Sediminibacterium sp. | reverse complement strand
ACTAGACCATAATTTTCACTGCCAGTTCTTTCATCAGATCTGCATCTGAACTTCCGGCATCGCCGATGCCCACCATGCGCAGGTTATAGTGATGTAACAATAAAAGTGCCCTTTCAATTTGCTCATATGAATATAACTGGGATGTTTCCTGGTAATCTCTGATGAAGAAAGGATTAACACCTAAGCGAGATGCTAAGGTTTGTGCATCAGCACTCCGCATGGAATACATCATATACACTTTACTGAAAAAGTTAAAAAGGGCAGGAAGAATCATTTGGATAGGAGCAGCTTTGGGATTGGAATCAAAGTATTGAATGATTTGCATGGTCTTCGATAGGTTCTTTTTACCGAATGCAGCCTGCAACTCAAAAACATTGAATTCTTTACTCACCCCAATGAATTCTTCAATATCATCAGCAGTAATTTTTTTTCTCCCACCCAGATTGACAGCCAGTTTTACTGTCTCGTTGTAGACTCTGCTCAGGTCATTCCCAATGTGATTGATTAACATCTCAACTGCCTTGGGTTCAATACTCAGTCCTTGTGATTCCACCATCTGAACAATCCACTGTGGCAACTGATTGTCGTACATCTTTTTGGTGGAGAGCAATTCGCCGGCTTTGGCAATGATTTTGGGCAGTTGTTTTCGCCCATCCAGTTTCTTGTCTTTATAAGCCACTACCAACACTGTAGAAGGCTGAGGCTTTTCAATGTATGGCTGGAGAGAATCTACATCGCGCATCATTTGGGCTTCCCGTAAAACAACGACCTGTCTTTCTGCCAACATGGGGTAGCGCCGACAGGCATTGATAATATCAGAAACCTCGGCATCCTTCCCATAAAAAATAGTGAGGTTAAATTCGGCTTCGGCGGGGGTCAATATTTTATTTTCGGCATAATCCAGCAGCACATCTATAAAATAAGGTTCTTCGCCCTCCAGCCAATAAATTGGCCTGAACTCCTTTTTATTCCATTGCTTAAGGATCTTTTCGACTGACATCCTTGCAAAGATGAACCCCTATTGAGTAAAAAAGAAATAGGATGAATGAAAGTTGTGAACATTGGCTTCAGATGTCTTTGCATCGGTGTATTTCTTTTCCCCTTCAAGCAACGGAAAATGGAAATGACTGATTTCAAATACCTTACAAAAAACTAATAGGTATTAGTTTTTTTACCAATATGCAGTCATCGCAATTATTTTCAATTTAGCTGGCTTTACAACAATAATTTTTCAGAAAAATCATTGAATTGGCATGATTTTAGCAATAAGTTGATTGGAATTACCGCCATCCGGTTCAATCTATCAACCGGTTCTGGCGGGTGTTATTTTTTTTGCATAACTATGAAAGTCAATTTTTTTTAATACATCATCAACCAATTCTAAACAATCGAATCATGGAAGCGTACGAAAATGGTAACAACCAGCTACCCGAGCAGAAAGACAACCGGAAGCTGATTTATGGTGTGCTGATAGTAGCACTGGTAGCCACCTGGGGCTATATTTTTTATGATAAGAGCCAGCACAAGCAGGCGGTAAATAACCTGGAGACAAAAATTTCCAGCATTGATAGTGCACGTTCAGCACTGCAGCAGGATTTTCTGGAAGTTTCTGCCAAAGCAGATTCACTGACCCAAACTACCGTTCAATTAACAGGTGATTTGGCAGCGAAAAATGCAGATATTGTTCAGTTAAAAGGTAATATCAGCAGCATTTTGAAAAAGAAAAATGCTTCTGAATTCGAACTGGAGGCAGCTAAAAAACTTATCGGAGAGCTCAATGGAAAAGTAGATGGTTTGTTTGCAGAAATTGAAAAACTGAAGGGCGAAAACAAACAATTGACTGTTGCCAATGAGCAATTAACTACGGAAAAAACTCAGTTGACTTCTGACAAGCAGAATCTGGAACAGAATCTGACAGTTACCAAAACTGAGAAGAAGCAACTGGAAGATAAAGTGGATGTTGCTTCAACCCTCCATGCTTCTCAGATCGGCATCGGAGCTTTCGCTATCTCAAGCAGCGGCAAAGAGAAGGAAACTACTCGCGCGAAGAAAGCCAATTTATTGCGGGTTCAATTTGTGTTAGATGAAAATAGAATTACACCCACAGGAACCAAAGAATTATATGTAGTTGTTACTGCTCCGGATGGAAAAGTAATTACAGAAACTGGAAATACTTTCACCACCCGTGAGGAAGGCGTGAAAAATTTCACCAACAAAATCGGCGTGAACTATGAGCAAGGCAAGGTAGTTCCGGTGAATTTTGATCTCAAGGGTTCTGATAAATACATGGAAGGTGACTACAAAATTGAGATCTATCACAATGGTTTCAAAATTGGCCAGGGAATCAAAACATTGAAAAAGGGCGGACTTTTTGGATAGTATTTACGGATTGAAAAATAAAGGCAGCCGGCGACATCGTCGGCTGTTTTATTTAACCCTATCACTTCATTGTTATCTGTTTATTTACAGTAACTTTAAATTGCTATGACACCCGGGTTTTCTACTATTTCCTGGAAATGGATATTAATTGTTTTTGCTCTGCTAGGAGTAATCAGTAGTGTATTTTACTCGCGCCACTTGGCTGAGCGCCTCGAGCAGGATGACCGCATGCATGTAAAGACATGGGTTGAAGCACAAAGAACCATATTACAATCCTCTGACAGTGCCAGTATTACTTTAGCACCACAGTTATCAGTTCAAAAAAACCGGATTCCTATCATAGAAACCAATGAGAAAGATAGTATCACCGGCAATTATGTAAATCTGGATAGCCAACAGGTAAAACAGGATCCGAATTTTCTACAAAAGAAACTGGACGAATTCAAAAGATATCAATCTATACCTATTGTACTGGTACTAAATGAAAATCCCTACGCTGCCAATCACTATTACTACGGGAAAAGTTCATTGCTGGATGAGATCCGCTGGTATCCAATCATTCAATTACTCATTGCCGCACTCTTCATCGCTTTATTGATCGGGGCTCTGCGGTATGTTGCCAAAAATCAACAACAAACCTTATGGGTATCAATGGCTAGAGAAACTGCCCATCAACTCGGAACACCAGTTAGCAATCTAAGGGGCTGGGTAGAATTGCTGAAAGAGCGTCCGGAAAATGCTGATATAGCCAGAGAATTGAATAAAGATGTTAATCGCTTGCAAGTAGTAACTGATCGTTTTGGCAAAATTGGAAGTACTCCCCATCTTGAAAAGGAATATCCTGCTTTGCGCATCACTGAAGTGGTAGATTATATGAGTCGGCGCATGGGAGGCCGGGTTACCATCCATTGCCAACTAGAGGCAATTCAAGATCGTTCTGCGCTGATTTCCCCTCCACTGTTTGACTGGGTCATAGAAAATCTGCTCAAAAATGCATTAGATGCTTTAGAAGGAAAAGGGACTATTTCTGTAACCGGTCAAATAGAGAAATCTACCCTAATCATAGATATAACTGATACCGGGAAAGGCATGAGCTCCGCAGAGCAGGAATCTGTTTTTGTTGCCGGCTTCACCACCAAAAAAAGAGGATGGGGACTCGGACTTGCCTTAACCAAGCGCATTGTGGAACAGTACCACAGTGGCAAGATTAGTATTCACTGGTCAGAACCTGGCAAAGGAAGCTGCTTTAGGGTAGAGATTCCTTGTCTACCGTTGTAAGTTGTATTTACTTTAATAC
>JBJTJJ010000163.1:0-1958 GCA_046095445.1 Sediminibacterium sp. | reverse complement strand
CTATTTTTTGCCATGTACTGTTCACTCTTGGGGGTATGGTATCTAATAGGAAAAATGTGTACTGGAATGAAATCCTGACCCTGTTCTTTGGCTTGTGATGCTAGCAGGTAAAGCTCTTCAATTGGTTCGTCCTTGATAGGTATACAACCGGTAGTTACGCAGCTACCATGAATAAAGATGCCTCCTCCGGGACGAACAGAATCACTGAGCAATCCATCGGATGCATTGGGATAACTGATCCCAAGTGCCATGTGGAATTCACTTCTGGGGCGGAATTCGGTTATATGGTAAAATCCTTCCGGCACCTGGTAATCATTTTCATACCGCTTGGGTCCCAATGAACCGGAAAGTGTGCAAATGCGATAAGTTTTGAATAATCGGAATGTTTCAGCGGCAGAATTGCGCACCCATACCTCTAATTGACTATCATATTTAAAACTACGGATATACATTTGTCGGGCAGGCCAACTTAGGTTCTTTTCTGAGAATTCTTTTTTTAAACTTTCTTCTTTAGAAACAGCGGGAACACTCCTGATGACAGCTGGAGATGGAAATGATACTGCCAACTCTTGTGCAAGAAGAGAGCTGCCATTGAGAAAAAGAAATAAAACCAACCCGATGCGCATGATGGTTCGAAATTATTAATTATTCAACGCTAACATTGATAAAATATTATTAAAAAAGCTTCTTAGTTAGTTTTTCTATCTTTGAGAATCAGGCTTTTCTATTTAATTGTAAAGTTCAACATCAAATTCATGATCAAGGCGGGAATTTTAGGAGGAGGACAGTTAGGCAGAATGTTATTGCAGGCAGCTGCTAATTATCCGGTAGAAACCTTTGTATTGGAAAAAACAGCCGATTGTCCGGCAGGGCACCTCTGTCATCATTTTGTTGCCGGAGATATTACCCGTGAGGAAGATGTTTATGCTTTCGGTAAGGAATTAGATGTAGTTACCATTGAAATTGAAAGAGTCAATGTATCTGCACTCGAACGTCTATCAAATGAGGGGGTGAAAGTAATACCCCATCCTTCCGTCATCAGAACCATACAACAAAAGATCAGTCAAAAAGCATTCTATACCGATCATGGTATTCCTACTCCGGAATATGTAGTTACTAAATCGATTGCTGAATTGAATAATCACCTGGAACGGTTACCTGCGGTTCATAAACTTAGTGAAGGTGGATACGATGGAAGAGGTGTTCAAGTGCTGGAAACGACTGAGGACCTACCAATGGCATTTGATGCACCAGCCATATTGGAAAAAAAGGTAAAAATTAGCAGGGAGTTATCAATGTTGGTTGCATGCAGCCAACAAGGGGATTTGGCGGTTTATCCTCCGGTAGAAATGATAGTCGATCCCTATTTGAATCAATTGGATTACCAAATTTCTCCTGCTATTTTGCCAGATGAGGTCTATTGGAAGGCAGAAGCCATTGCCATCAAGGTTGTCCAGTCATTTAAAAGTCCGGGTTTATTCGCTGTCGAACTACTGGTAGACCCTTCCAATGACGTTTGGGTAAATGAAACTGCTCCACGGGTGCACAATAGCGGACATCATACCATTGAAGGAAATTATAGCAGTCAATTTGATATGCTCTGGCGCATCTTATTGGGATACCCACTCGGAAATACTGATCCGGTTCTTACCAGTGCCATGGTAAATCTGGTGGGAGCTTCAGACAATGTGGGTAAGGCAGTGTATGAGGGATTAGATCAAATTCTAGCTATGGATCATTGCTTTGTTCACATTTATGGAAAGCAAGAAACCAGACCGGGTAGAAAAATGGGGCATATCACTGTGATGCATGCGGACCGATCAGAATTATTGCACCTTTGCCACAAAATCAAACATTCCATTCGGGTAATCAGCAATCAATAAAGTTCAAGTAACTTCTCTTACTTATTGGTAATCACTCTCTTTTTTACATTCAAGGTTTTGATATAAACCAAACCG
>JBJTJJ010000162.1:0-7592 GCA_046095445.1 Sediminibacterium sp. | reverse complement strand
GTAACCACGCATAGCAGTTTACAACATTTGTCTCCCCTCAAGGAAAAACAGCTTCGTGGGGTAGACTTTACCATCTTCAGAGAACTCACAGGTGGCATTTATTTTGGTAAGAAGGAAAAGAGTGAGGATGGCAATACAGCTTCGGATACTTGTACTTACCAGCGATTTGAGATCGAACGAGTTGCACAGCTGGCTTTTCAATATGCCCGTCAACGCAGGAAGAAACTGACTTTGGTTGATAAGGCAAATGTCTTAGAGTCTTCGCGACTCTGGCGACAGGTGGTTCAGGATATGTCACCCATTTATCCTGACGTAAAAGTTGATTACATGTTTGTCGATAATGCTGCCATGCAGATAATCCTTTATCCATCTCAGTTCGATGTAATCTTAACTGAAAACATGTTTGGGGATATATTAAGTGACGAAGCCAGTGTACTAAGTGGTTCACTCGGGTTACTTCCATCTGCTTCAGTTGGGAATTTAACTGCTCTGTTTGAGCCAATACACGGATCATATCCGCAGGCAGCAGGAAAAGATGTAGCCAACCCCCTGGGTTCTATTTTATCAGCAGCCATGTTATTGGATCATCTCGGACTTTCCGAAGAAGCCAATCAGGTTCGTGAGGGAGTGAATTGGACTTTGAAGAGCGGTTTTGTAACACTAGACATTGATCCGGTGAACAACTATTCCACCAGTGCCATCGGAGATTTGATTGCCGGATTCATTACACGTCATGCTGAGCAGCAAGGAAAAACAGGGCATAACCAATTGAATCAATCAACCATTATTTAACCTGCCGAAGTGCTATCAACACCTCGGCTTATTGATAAATAGTTCTTTTTTTCGCGGGATTAGTGTATATTCGAGTTGCAAAGAATATTTCATGTTGTACAATCTTCAACATCTCTTCTCCCGAATCGTAGTAGTCATTACAGTGATTACTATTATTATTCCGGCGTACCCGGGAGGTTGAGTTGTTGACTATATAAATAAGATAGCAACCCCGCCTCTCAGAAGCGGGGTTTTTTTATGAAAAAAGGATAAAAAATTATTACGATGAATAACTATTACAACGAACAAACCATAATTTATCTGAACGGTGATTTTATCCGGGCTGCTGATGCTAAGATAGATTTGTATAGCCAGTCACTCCATTATGGCTATTCTGTTTTTGAAGGAATCCGGTCTTATCAGACTTCCAATGGAAGTACGCGGATATTTAAGCCCGTTGAACATTTTGACAGACTTCGGCAGTCTGCGTTAGCTATCAATATGCCCTATCATTGGAAAACACAAGAACTGATAGATATTACTTATGAAGTACTGAATAGAAATCAGTTGGGCGATGCTTATATACGACCGGTAGTATATGCTCCTGCCAATATGAGTTTTGCTCCGAATGATCAATCTTTTTTAGTGATACAGGCATGGCAAATGGCCCCTTTCCTGGGTGAAAAGTTATTGCGGGTACGGACATCTTCTTTCCAGCGGCCCAATCCCCGGGCCTTTCATATTCATGCAAAGGCTGCCGGTCATTATGTGAATTCCATAGTCGCCAGTCAGGAAGCCCGCACCAATGGTTACGATGAGGCATTACTGCTAGACATGAATGGCAGCGTGGCTGAAGCGCCGGGCGCCAATGTATTCATTGAAAAAAATGGTTGTCTTTACACACCTCCCGCAGGGCATATTCTTGCCGGTATCACCAGAGCAACAGTACTTGAACTTGCTGCTGATCTTCAAATACCGGTTCAGGAAAAATATTTTACCATAGAGGAAATGTATGATGCAGATGCCGCTTTCTTTTGTGGAACTGCTGTTGAAGTCATTGGTTTAGCCTCCCTCGATGACCGCAATTTTTCTTCAACTTGGGAAAACAGCAAAAGTCATCAAATACAAAAAGCATATAAACAATTGGTAACACAACCTGCTGTTGGATAGAGTAGGATTGGGTTTGACCTTCAATAGAAAAAGCTTATGTCAACTGAAATGAATAAATACAGTAAAGTTTTAACGCAGGATGAGACACAGCCTGCTGCACAGGCAATGCTGTATGGTATCGGACTTACAGATGCCGATATGCAGAAAGCACAGGTAGGTATTGCCAGTATGGGATATGATGGTAATACCTGTAACATGCACCTGAACGATTTGGCACATCAAATTAAAAAAAGTGTTTGGGAGCACGATATGGTTGGATTGATGTTTAACACCATTGGAGTAAGTGACGGAATGAGTAATGGTACTGACGGCATGCGCTATTCTTTGGTGAGCAGGGATGTTATTGCTGATTCTATCGAAACAATTTGCGGGGCACATTACTATGATGGTTTAATTGCTGTACCTGGATGTGATAAAAACATGCCCGGTTGTTTAATTGCCATGGGTCGGCTCAACAGACCCTCCATCATGGTCTATGGAGGTACCATTGCGCCCGGTCATTATAAAGGTCAGCACCTCAATATTATTTCTGCCTTTGAGGCATTAGGAGAAAAGATAGCAGGAAAGTTATCGGAAGAAGATTTCAAAGGCATCATTCAAAATGCCTGTCCGGGTGCAGGTGCCTGTGGTGGCATGTATACAGCCAATACAATGGCTTCGGCAATTGAAGCATTGGGAATGAGTTTGCCCTATTCCTCTTCAAATCCTGCAACCAGTGATGCCAAGCAGCAAGAGTGTATAGAAGCAGGAAAGGCCATCCGGGTTTTACTGGAAAAAGATATTAAGCCAAGTGATATTCTGTCACGTAAATCTTTTGAAAATGCTGTCACCATAGTAATGGTGCTTGGAGGAAGTACCAATGCTGTATTGCATTTACTTGCCATGGCGCGCAGTGTAGGTGTTGAATTAACACAAGACGATTTTCAACACATCAGTGATCGCACCCCCGTGCTGGCTGACTTCAAACCCAGTGGCAAATACCTGATGCAGGATTTACATCCCTACGGAGGTGTTCCTGCAGTCATGAAATACCTGCTAAAGCAGGGAATGTTGCATGGTGATTGCCTGACTGTAACTGGTAAAACCATTGCAGAGAATTTAGAGCAAGCAGCTGATTTGGATTTTCAGGCACAGGATATAATTCGACCGGTCAGCAATCCGGTTAAATCAACCGGGCATTTACAAATCTTATATGGTAACCTGGCACCGGGTGGTAGTGTTGCCAAGATTAGTGGTAAGGAAGGAGAATTATTCAAAGGCCCTGCAAGGGTATTTGATGGTGAGTTTGAACTGGTGGAGGGTATCAATTCAGGTAAAATAAAATCCGGTGATGTTGTGGTGATCAGATATGTCGGACCAAAGGGAGCTCCCGGAATGCCTGAAATGCTCAAACCAACTTCTGCTATCATTGGAGCAGGTCTTGGTAAATCGGTGGCATTGATTACTGATGGAAGATTCAGTGGCGGAACACATGGATTTGTTATAGGCCATGTTATGCCGGAGGCTTTTGATGGCGGCAACATTGCTTTAGTAAAAGATGATGATATCATTGCAGTCAATGTAAATACAAAGACCATGCAGTTATTGATAACTGATGAAGAAATGGCTGCTCGCAGAAATGCCTGGCAACAACCACCATTAAAAGTTAATAAAGGTCTTTTGTTCAAATATGCCCGTCAGGTTAAAGATGCATCAAAGGGATGTGTTACTGACGAAATATAAACTTATTTAAATTTTCCTTATGCCATCAGTTCAAGCAACACCTGCCGCTCCCTCCAACACATCAAGTTCCACTTCTATCAATGGATCCAGGGCTGTATTGGATGCATTGGTGGCAGAAGGAGTTGATACCATATTTGGATATCCCGGTGGTGCCATCATGCCTATCTATGATGCCTTATATGATTATCACGATCGGTTAAAGCATGTGCTGGTTCGTCATGAACAAGGAGGGATACATGCCGCACAAGGTTATGCCAGAGCTTCCGGTAAAACCGGTGTTGTTTTTGCTACCAGTGGTCCGGGTGCAACCAACCTGGTAACGGGATTAGCAGATGCGATGATAGACAGTACACCTGTAGTAGCGATAACCGGACAAGTATTTGCCCATTTATTAGGAACAGATGCTTTCCAGGAAACTGATGTAATCAATATCACATCCCCGATCACGAAATGGAATTACCAGGTTACAGATGCAACAGAAATTCCATCGGTACTTGCCAAAGCTTTTTATATTGCCAGCAGTGGCAGACCCGGTCCGGTTTTGATTGATATCACTAAAAATGCACAACTTCAACTCTTCGATTATAAGGGGTATGAACCTTGTCAACATGTTAGAAGCTATCGGCCTAAACCAATAGTCCGACGTGAATACATCGAAGCTGCTGCACAGCTCATCAATACTGCCAAAAAACCATTTATAATTTTTGGTCAAGGGGTTATATTAGGAAAAGCAGAAAATGAATTTATCCAATTCATTGAAAAGTCAGGCATACCGGCTGCCTGGACCATATTAGGGTTGAGTGCCATTCCTACGGATCATCCTTTGAATGTAGGAATGTTAGGAATGCATGGTAATTATGGTCCCAACGTTCTTACCAATGAATGTGATGTGCTAATAGCTATAGGTATGCGTTTTGATGATCGCGTTACTGGAAGACTTGATAAATATGCCAAACAAGCCAAGATCATACATCTGGACATAGATCCTTCGGAAATCGATAAAAATGTAAAAGCTAGTGTTGGTGTTTGGGGAGACTGTAAGGAGACATTGCCCCTACTTACACAACTCGTAGAGCAAAAAGAGCACAGCAGCTGGCTGCAGCGATTTAAGGATCATGATGCGGAGGAAAATAAAGAAGTCATATTTAATGAACTTCATCCAGAATCTCCAATTCTCACCATGGGTGAAGTGATTCGACACCTCAATGAAATCACCGGTGGAGATGCCATCATAGTGACAGACGTAGGCCAACACCAGATGGTCACCTGTCGGTATGCACGGTTTAATCAATCGAATAGCAATATTACATCCGGTGGTCTTGGAACCATGGGCTTTTCATTGCCGGCTGCTATTGGGGCCAAGTTCGGTGCGCCTACCAGAACTGTGATTGCCATTATTGGGGATGGTGGTGTTCAAATGACCTTACAGGAATTGGGAACTATTATGCAAACAGAAATCAATGTCAAAATATTGATTTTAAACAATCAGTTCCTCGGTATGGTGAGGCAGTGGCAACAATTGTTTCATGACAAGCGCTATTCCTTTGTTGATATTGCTAGTCCGGATTATGTAAAATTAGCAGGTGCCTACGGTATTTCTGGCGCTAGCGTCAGTCAGCGCGAAGATTTGCATGCTGCTCTTCAAACGATGATTGACCATGATGGATCTTATTTGTTGGAAGTAATGGTAGGCAAAGAAAACAATGTTTTTCCGATGGTTCCTCAGGGATGCAGCATTAGTGAAATACGTCTAAAATAACAGTAGCATTAAAAAATCAGCATGAAACAAGAATATACCATCACCGTTTATACGGAAAATCATATCGGACTATTGGTTCGAATTGCAACTATTTTCTCACGCAGAAAAATAAATGTAGAAAGCATGAATACCTCTCCTTCTGAAGCCGAGGGAATTCACCGTTTTACCATCGTTATTGATGAAACGGAAGAGGTCGTTAGGAAATTAGCCCGACAAATTGAAAAGCAAGTTGAAGTATTGAAGGCTTATTATAACAGTAATGAAGAGATTATATGGCAGGAACTGGCCCTGTATAAGGTGCCAACAGCACAGATTGCTGAAAAAGTAAAAGTTGAACGCTTATTGCGGGAGCATGGTGCCAGAGCTGTTGTTATCAGAAATGATTATGTGGTATTTGAAACAGTTGGACATCGGGAAGAAACTGACCGTTTGGTGCAGGTGCTGGCCCCCTTCGGATTAATTGAGTTTGTTAGAAGTGCCCGGGTAGCTATCATTAAAGATAGCAAAGGGTTTCACGAAAAATTGAGAGAGTTTGAACAATCTGAACCCAAAGCAGCGCTGATTGAAAACGAATACCTGAATCAACAAAAAGAGATCTTCTCAATGTAAATCATTTAATTATCTATTATACAATCAAAAAAAACCCAATGGCAAAATTAAATTTTGGCGGCGTAGAAGAAAATGTTGTTACCCGCGATGAATTTCCTCTGTCAAAAGCACAGGAAGTATTGAAAGATGAAGTAGTGGCCGTGATCGGCTATGGTGTTCAGGGACCCGGACAAGCCCTGAATCAAAAAGAAAATGGCATACAAGTAATTATAGGCCAACGAAAAAATTCCAAGAGCTGGGATAAGGCAGTTGCTGATGGTTTTGTTCCGGGTGAATCTCTTTTTGAAATTGAGGAAGCACTTCAAAGAGGAACCATCATCTGCTATCTTTTAAGCGACGCAGCTCAAATCGCCATGTGGCCTACCGTCAAAAAATATCTTACCCCTGGTAAGGCACTTTATTTTTCTCATGGATTCGGTATTACTTATAATGACCAAACAGGCATCATTCCACCGGCAGATGTAGATGTGTTCCTGGTCGCTCCCAAGGGTTCAGGGACTTCCTTGCGTAGAATGTTTTTACAAGGCAGGGGTTTAAATAGTAGTTATGCCATCTTCCAGGACGCAACCGGAAAGGCTTTTGATCGCGTTATCGCTTTAGGTATTGCCATTGGTAGTGGTTACTTGTTTGAAACTGATTTCAAGAAAGAAGTGTACAGTGATCTGACAGGTGAGCGTGGAACATTGATGGGTGCTATCCAGGGAATTTTTGCTGCACAATACCAGGTATTGCGCTCAAAGGGACATTCGCCTTCAGAAGCATTCAATGAGACAGTCGAAGAATTAACACAATCACTGATGCCGCTGGTTGCAGAAAATGGTATGGACTGGATGTATGCCAATTGTTCTACAACAGCTCAACGTGGTGCATTGGATTGGTGGAAAAAGTTCCGCGATGCAACATTACCGGTGTTCAATGAACTCTACGAAAGTGTAGCTACAGGAAAAGAAGCGGCTAAATCAATTGAGAGTAATAGCAAACCTGATTACAGAGAGAAACTCGAGGAAGAATTGAAGGAATTGAACCAGAGTGAAATGTGGCAAGCTGGCAAAACGGTTCGAGGCCTTCGTCCTGAAAATAACTAATTGATTCCGATACTTATTCTACATGCAAGCAACTGTTACCGATAGCGGACTAGATTTTGTTGGAACAAGGGAGCGGTTAAGAAAGGTAGTGAAACACACACCCGTAACCCTTAGCCGTACCTTGTCCCGACAATACAATTGCCAGGTTTACCTGAAGCGGGAAGACTTGCAGGTTGTTCGTTCCTATAAGTTACGGGGTGCCTACAATATGATGAGCAGATGTTCACCGGAACAACTTGCCAAAGGAGTTGTTTGTGCCAGTGCAGGTAATCACGCACAGGGATTTGCTTACAGTTGTAAAAAATTGCAGGTAAAAGGTGTCATATTCATGCCGATTATCACCCCTAACCAAAAAGTGAACCAGACACGGATGTTTGGAGAGGATTGGGTGGAAGTTATTTTAATAGGAGATACTTATGATGATTGTGCCCAGGCAGCCCTATTATATACTGCTCAGAATAATATGGTTTTTATTC
>JBJTJJ010000161.1:0-3151 GCA_046095445.1 Sediminibacterium sp. | reverse complement strand
GTCTTGATATTACATGTAGATGACGCGGGCATGTCAAAAGAATCCAACGAAGGTGTTGTCGAATCAATCAATAAAGGTGTGGCGAATTCTTTCAGCATCATGATGCCTTGTCCA
Source organism: Sediminibacterium sp. (assembly GCA_046095445.1). Classification (GTDB taxonomy): domain Bacteria; phylum Bacteroidota; class Bacteroidia; order Chitinophagales; family Chitinophagaceae; genus Sediminibacterium. The sequence goes on along the minus strand of JBJTJJ010000161.1, from coordinate 3,037 downwards.
TGGGTACCCGAAATTTTTAGCTACCTGAAGAAACATCCGAAGAGCGATGCCGGTCTGCACCTCACTATGAATGCTGAGTGGAAAGATTATCGCTGGCCTCCACTTGCGGGTGCTGCTGCAGTTCCGGGCTTAACTGATTCGCAGGGAGCAATGTGGTCGGGGGTTCTTGATGTCGTGACTCATGCAAAACCGCAGGAAATAGCACTAGAAATTGAAGCTCAACTGCAACGTTCCCGCAAAGCGGGTTGGGAACCCACCCATTTTGATTCACACATGGGCACATTGTTTGCCACCCCGGCTTTTCTTGAACAATATCTATCCATTGGAATGCGTGAAAAAATACCGGTCATGTTTCCGGGTGGACATAGCACATTGGTCAGCAAAACCAATGCAGGTATTATTTCGATACAACAAGCACAAAAAATTGGAGAAAAACTCTGGCAGGCGGGCTTACCTGTTTTAGATGACTTGCACAACCTCAGCTATGGATTCAGATATCCAACAGAAAAAGTCAGCGATCAGCAATTACAAAAGATCGCAGCAAATAATTATATCCAATCGTTGAGAGAGTTGCAGCCCGGAATAACGATGGTGATTATGCACTGTTCAGTGGCAGGTGAACATTTTGAACACATTTCTTCCTCCGGAATCATCCGACGCGCCGACTGGCTTGCCATGCAATCCCCTGAACTGAAAAAGTACCTGGAGGAAAACAATATTATACTCACTACCTGGCGGGAACTGATGGAAAGAAGGAAGAAATTACTCAGCGCCTCCGGCGGGTAAATTTTCGCGGCAAATCGATTGTCTTCCACACAATTTCCCGATAGCCATTTCTTTCATACAATACCCCTAATTTCTTCGGTCGAACAATGACTATGTCTGAATAAGCAGTATAATCTCTGGCACCACCATCCGGTGCTTTATCAATTACCAGGTAGGGCTCCCAACTTCTACCATCATCCTGGCTGATATGCAACATGAGATTGTTGCGGCGAGTGGAATCCTGTGCATGGGTATGCGCTATGATGGCATTATTACCGGCATATCCTATTGTCAACACAGAACCCTGATTCACCGGGTCAATCAGGTTTTTGTCAAAATAAGTAGTATCCCAACTGCTGCCTCCATCCCGGCTACGGGAAATGAGCCGATATTTTTGATCGCCACTCTGGTTGCGGGAGTTCAGCAATATGCCTCCATTTCCTAATTCTGCTGCCATTGATTCATTACTGCCCGGATAATCGACATCTCTGCTGAGTTGAAACGTCTTTCCAAAATCATCAGAAAAAAAAGCATGGGCACGGTAATCTCGAAATTGTGCCTGTGGTGGTCCGGAAGAATGATTGGCAGCAACCATCAACCTGCCTTTATAAGGACCATTCATAATTTGCATGGCATGACCGGGCGTATTGGCATAGCTTCGCCAATCACCTTGGAATGAAGTGTTGGCCGAATGTTTGTGTACCTGTGCAGTAATGTTCACGGGAGTTTGCCAGTTGATACCGCCATCATCAGATACCCGGTACCAGGTTTCCTTCAATCCCAACTTCTCGCGCATTTGATGCTCGGTGCAGTTGCCGGTATTATAAAATAGCCAAATCCTACCGGTATGTTCAGGATGTAACAAATCAATTAAAGGGGCAGGATTGCCCGCTTGCAAATCATTGAATTCTGCCACTACCTGCAGTACACCCCATTGCTTCCCCCCATCAGTGCTTCTTTTCATGACAATATCAATATTTCCAAAATCACCTGATCCATTCTTGCGACCTTCGCAAAATGCGAGCAGATCTCCATTGGCAGCACGAATTATGGCGGGAATACGAAAGGTATGGTATCCGGACTCACCGGAACGGAAAACTACGACTGGGTCAAATTGAGCAAGTCCCAATGATGGTAAAAAAAGTGATAACAACAATGACAGATAACCGCAAAATTGATTTTTCATCCCTCAATATAATTAGGAAAAGTATTCATTTTCTTAGCTACTGCTTCATCGCCTCCTAAAATTCAGGCTGCCATATAAAAAACCTGTCCGCCTTCGGCGCATAACTCTATCCAGCTGTAATAAAAAAGTCCCCCAATAATGAGAGACTTTTTTTGGTGATTCGGATTGGATTCGAACCAATGACCTACTGCTTAGAAGGCAGTTGCTCTATCCAGCTGAGCTACGAGGTCTTTCCGTATCGGAGGTGCAAAGGTAATAGAAAACAATGAGATATTGTGAGAGTTTGAAAAAATACGGAAGTCGTCGAATTGTTTGTTATATTATCCATCGCCGCGAAAAAAATCCAACAGAATCATAGATATTGCAGGTGTTGAACGCAGAGGGAAAATCCCATCATCAGAGCCCATGAACACCGCCCTTTTTAAATTCCGTGATATCAAAACCTACTCCAGCATTGAGTGGTTGGCAAACAATACCAAAAAATACCGCACCGTTTTCGAGGAAATGGAAGTAGCCTACGTCTATTGTGAGGTTACCCTTTACAATAAACGCTTCGATGAAGATGCTTGGGCGCTGAATTTGCGCATGCGATGCATCGACGAGAAAAACAACGAAATCTGTTACCTCAACTGCGATCGCCCCGTTCAACCCGAAGAGTCTGTGATCTATGTGCGTGAAGGTTGGGGCGTGAAAACCCCAGGAACCTACTGGAAAGAAGGTGTTTATCGTTGGGAAGCCATCGTGGATGATGAAGTTATCGCTACCAAAACCTTTTACATCCAAAATGTGGGCGTCATGCGCACCGCCAACCCGTATTTTAAAATTGATACGGTGAAATTGTACGAGTCTACCAGTGGAGATACGGATCTGTCCGACAGAAAATATTACAGCGTATTCAACGCCATGAGTACCCGTTATGTGTGGATTGAACTGAATTTGGATAACCTTACCCGCAAAACCAAGGACCTTGCCATTGAGCTTCTGTTCAACTATCGCACGGCCAGTGGATACCTCAAAGGCAGTGTGTCGAAGATCTTTTTTGTGAAACCTGAAGATGATCAGTTTACCGTAACCATTGGGTGGGGG
>JBJTJJ010000160.1:0-1654 GCA_046095445.1 Sediminibacterium sp. | reverse complement strand
CCTAATATCCCCAGTGGTTTTGCCCGCACCGCAAGCCAGGCAATCAGCAATGTGCTCATGCCATTGTTATTGGAGATCAGCGATGAAGGCGGTTTGGAAGAAATGATCTGGCACCAGTTGCATGTGCGGGAAGGAGTTTATATTTTCCGCGGAGCACTCACTGATTTTTATATCAGTGAACAGTTTGATTTAAAGTTTACGGATCTGAATCTGCTGATTGCCAGCAGAAGGTAGGTGCTATTTTTCTATTGATAATCAGGAAGATGGATGTGACCGACACAATGCTCCGTTTCTCCGGGATCATTGCTGCCAATGATGGTCAATCTGTTTTTTCCCGGACCCTCGCACAATGATCTGTAAAATTCAAAACCATTGCGATCAAGATTGGAGCAGGGTTCGTCGAGCAGAATGACCGGTACATCGGAATAAAATGCCTGCAATAATTTAAGCCGTTGTTTCATGCCGCTACTGAAATAGCGAATCTGTTTGTTGGCAGCAGCTTCCAGTTGAGCTGAAGCCAATAACTGTTCCGGTGTGGTTCCGGGTAGCAGGGGTTTGAATTGTAGATGAAAGCGCAGGAATTCGAGCGGGGTCATTTCTTCTATCAATTCAAGATAGGGGGCTGCCAGGGAAATCGATTGAAAAATTTGCTGGTCATGAATTGTTTCTCCGGAGGCAGTTATATAACTCAAACTGCCTTCACTGAGCATACTTGATCCGGCAATGCATTGGAGCAAGGTACTCTTTCCGCTTCCGTTAGGACCAGTGATCGCATAGCTTTTTCCTGCTTCGAAATGAAAATTCATTTGGCGGAAAATCCACTCCCGGTTGAATTTCTTTCCTGCACCATTCAAAGAAACAGAGCAGGAAGTCATTGGGTAATTGGTTATGGTGTTGGAAGTCATGCCGAAGGATTGGCAGATTTATTCGTCATCTGTGGCACCTTTCACATAGCGTTTGATGATTCCTCTTCCGCTCTCTCTGATGAAGGTTACAATTTCATCGCGTTCATCGGTAGCAGGTAATTCTTCTTCTATGAATTCAAGCGCCTGTGATGTATTCAATCCTTTGTTGTAGATGGTGCGATACACATCAAGAATGTGGTTGATCTGTTGCAACGGGAATCCTCTTCTTTTCAGTCCGACACTATTCACACCACCATAGCTGAGTGGATTCCGAACAGCTTTGATATAGGGTGGAACATCTTTGCTCACCAGACTACCTCCTGCCACGAAAGCATGTTGTCCGATTTGTACGAACTGGTGAACAGCACTGACACCCCCTACTACTGCCCAGTCCCCAATAGTAACGTGGCCGGCAACTTGTACGCTGTTGCTTAAAATACTGTTATTGCCGATGATGCAATCATGTGCAATGTGGCTATACGCCATGATCAGACAGTTATTACCTACCACGGTTTTGTCGCGGTCAGTAGTACCCCTGTTGATAGTAACGAACTCGCGGATGGTGGTGTTGTCACCAATTTCTGCTGTCGTTTTTTCGCCATTGTATTTCAGGTCTTGTGGAATCGCACCCAAAACAGCTCCCGGAAATATGCGGCAATTTTTTCCGATGCGGGTACCTTCCATGATGGTAACGTTACTGCCGATCCAGGTTCCTTCCCCAATTTTTACGTCCCCGTGAATAACAGTAA
>JBJTJJ010000159.1:0-6835 GCA_046095445.1 Sediminibacterium sp. | reverse complement strand
ACAATGGCTGCATCCATCAGTGACATATTGAGTAAGGCAAAAGCCCGGGCCCAGCGAACCTCGCTCCACTTCAACTTCACAAACTCTTCTGCAGCTATGGCATTCCAGTGACCGGGCGGTGTATATGTTCCCACACCATCTGCCCAATAATGAACGATGCGCAGTCTTTCTCTGGTTTGGTTTTGGCTATAGAAACGAACTTCCTCCAATTCCTTCTGAAAGACAACGGATCGGGTAGAAGGCGGTGGTAATGGACGAATGGTGGTGACCATAGTTGCTGAGTCAAAAAGGAATGGTTTTACCTTCCCGAAGAAGGGTAACATGGGAGGTCGCTTGGGAGATTCCATGCTCATCCAGGGAACTTCATTGCGCGCTATACAATCGTCTTCAAAAACTTTCCACAGATTCACTCCATTCACAATCGCAACTGCTCCGCCGGCACCATCGGTTCTTGCCCGTTGAATAAATAATTGAGCAATGCTACTGCCCAGTGCTTCTCCTGCATCAAGATCACTGGCAGTCTCCATACCTGCCAATAACCGGGCTTTGCGATGTTTTGCGATTTGTTGATTGATGTAAGTCACCTCACCCGGAAATAACAAGCGCAACATAGCACCAGTCACACCATAAATGACTGCATCGGCAGAAGGATAACAATTCCCACCATTATCTGCCAGCATCGGTTGTATGCGGTTGTCTATTTGATATGCTGGAAGTCTTTTCCACCGACTCTTCCAGAAATAAGCTGTTACAAGTGCATCATATTGTGCAGCACTTACATAGGCATAAGCCCTTGCAGCATAAGGGGGATTGGCAAAGGGGAAGAAGGGATAGGCAAGCGGATTGGCTGCGCTGGGAATGGGATAAGTGCCATCGGCATTTTCAACAGGTGGAAGATTGTATTTTGCCACCAGCTCCCGAAGAATTTCATTCCAACGCAAGACACCACCGGTTCCCCAGTAACGAAGATTGGCCATGTCTTCGGGTGTAGCATTTTTTTGTAAGCCGGCAATCTCATTGAGTTGCTGAAGAAATCCTGCATCATTGGAAGGCAAGGGAGCATTGGTCGGGTAGGTATCGGGTTGGAAGCCCAGTATAGTTTTCCATTTGCCTGCTGCAGAATCGCTGTAGGTAGCCGATAACATGGGAAATGTTTGATTGACTTCAACAATGTCTTTGTTACAGGCACTCAGTAAGATGAGAGAGATAAATATGTATTTTTTCATTGGTTAAATTTTGGTTCACTGATTGTCAGTGAAAAAATTTTCTTCATTTGAATTCAGCTACTTGCATTATCGCGGAGGCAATGATATTGTCTTCCCTTGTTTTTTAGAAAAATTAAAAATGTAGAAAAATCCTGCCTGAAAGAAACTTGCTTTGCCCATGTTTCTTCCTTCCAGTGTCTGATAAAAAGCAGCAGTAAGGGAGATGCCTTTCCATCGGGCGGGTTCGTATTTGCCATTAATACCGATGCGGGTCTGGTTCATGCGATTAGAAGGGAAGGGCATATTGTTCTTCGTCATGTCAAAACCGCCGAGGGTAGTCCATACATCAGCCACTGCCTCGGCAACAATTTCTTTATTGCGGAACCCCATTCTGAAATTACTGAAGGTAGCATCCGGCATGGCCACTTCATTGCTATAAACCATCTGAGTGGTATAGTAAGCTGTTCTGTCTATGAAGATATTGCTCCTCGCAATGTAGCTTCCGCTTGCTGTCGCAAAGAAATTGCTATACTGATAATCTACCATCGCCCGCATCGTCAGGTTGCGCGATCCAAGTCCGATAGAAACCGGCAACATATCTTTTACGTAATTCTGCACGGGGGTTGAAATGCCTGCAATACCAAACACGGAAAAGGTAGAGTTATTCTTCTTCCAGCGATAGAGGCGATACTTGGCAGTCAGGCTGAAATCCTGAAAACCGTTGAGACCGGTGAGTGTACCTGCAGTTGCTTTCGTTTGAACATAAGGTAAACTAAAGATGAGGTTGAGTTTTTTGGTTACGCCCCAACTGCCCATGGGACCTATCATCGTGGTTTTCACAGAACCCAGGTTGGCATTGGATCTGAGTAGGGTGCCTTCCCAGTATTGGTTCCAGGAAGAGCTGGCTGTCATGATGCCGCCACAGAAAAGATTTTTACCCATCATGATGCCGTCGGCATCTGTTTGAGCTTTTAGTTGGCCGGGAATAGTTCCCAGCAGTATCGCCCCAATGCGGACGATCATTCGATATGTTGTCATGTTATGGAATCAATGAATGAATAATACCGTTGCATGCAACGGTGAAGAAAAACTAACTATTCATTCTTGCTTCCGGAGGTTGTGCGGGAAGGAAACCAAATCCATCTTTAGCATCGATGGTCAATTGCAGATTGGGAAGAGAAGCAGTAAAAGCCAACGCGTCTTTTTCTTCCTGATATACAGATACACCGGTTTCGATGGTCCATTTTTTGGCAGAGGATTTTTTGCTGCTCTGCTTTTGATTTCCATCGGGTTTCTCTATATCGTGGGCATCGGCAAAAAATTGCTTTTCTGCCTGAGTGAGCGCTGTTCCTTTTTCATTGGGGAGGCAGTGATAAATCATGTATCCCTTTTCAAATTTTTGTTCTACGAAGTTGTAAGCAACACCATTGAGAACAAAGCTTCCATTGGCCTGACGGAATTCAGACCAATCGGTGGTGTAAGGAAGATCGACTGCCACTTTAATTTCGATGAGTGAGTTGCGATCGTATTTCCCTGCATTGATTTGTCGCTGAGTGGTGGCCGTGATGGTGTGGTTCATTATGGCAACCACCAGGTCAAAGCCCAGCCAGTTGAAGGCCAGAACCAGTATCAGCAATAGGGAAATGAGTTTTCTCACAAAGTGAAAATAAGTGTTTTTTGGAAAAGAAAGCAGACGGTTCCCACCCCCTGACCAATCATTAGCCAAGTTCTTGTTGGTACGAATAAATATGTGGAATTTTTACAACGGTCATTTAGCTAATTACTCAACAAGAAAGGCGATGGCTGTGCGTGGCAAGGATCCTCAGTTCGGATTACGCCACTTCTTCCCCATTAGCTGCTTCCAGCAGCCGGAACCAGTCCTCCCGCTCGAGAACAATACTTTGTGCTTCTCTTGCCTGTATCAATCGCTCGATTCGGGTAGTACCCAAAACGGGAATAATGCCGGAAGGGTGGCGCAGCAACCAGGCCAATAGAATTTGATTGATGCCGGTTGCATATTTCTCTGCCAGTTGCCGACAACATTGTAAAATGCTTCTGGCATGGGGGTGGCTTTCCTCATCGAGCATGCCGCCTCCCAGTGGTGCCCATGCCATGGGTGTGATGTGGTGTTGTAAGCAATAATGAAGTGTGCCATCTGTGAGTGGCGATCGAGCAAATAGAGAGCATTCAATTTGGTTGAAAGAGATGGCTATGTTGGGAGAAAGCATCTCCATTTGGTGCGATAAAAAATTGGATACGCCAAATGCCCGAATTTTTCCGGCGTCTTGTAAGCGGATTACGGCAGCTGCGACCTCATCGGGTTGTAGCAGTGGGTCGGGTCGATGAATCAGCAATAAGTCAAGATAATCAGTAGCCAGGTTTTTCAATGATCGTTCTACCGATTCAATAATATGTTGGGCGGAAGTGTCATAAGATTTGATCTGGTGCGCAGGGCGGTTGGGTGTGATCATACGAATGCCGCATTTGGAGATCAGTTGCATCTTGGAGCGGTCGAAGGGTGCAGACCGCAGTGCTTCTCCGAATTCTTCCTCGGTGGTATAATCTCCATAAATATCGGCATGGTCGAAAGCAGTAATACCTGCATCCAAACAGGCATCAATCATGTTTCTGTAATCGGATTGGGTAAATCTGGCACCCCAGGAACCCCAGCGCATACAGCCGGCAACGGGTCCGGGCATTTGAATCGGCTTCATCTTTCAAATTAATGCATTTTCTGTTGTGCAAGAAATTTCAAAAAATTTCAAGATAAAAAAAGCCCGACAAATGATTGTCAGGCTTTGAAATGTTCTTAGGAAATCAGAGTGATTAATAGCGATTGTATCCGCCGTCTCCGCCGCGTCCACCGCCGCCACCACGGTTTCCACCGTAGCCGCCACGATTTCCGCCACCGCCACCGCCGAACTTCTTCTTGTAGCCACCTCTTTCGCCTTCAGGACGAGGAGTTGATTCGTTAACTACAATCTTACGACCCAGTACTTCTGTGTCGTGCAGAGCAGCGATTGCCGCTTTGGCAGCATCGTCATCCGCCATCTCAACGAAACCGAAGCCTTTGCTGCGATCGTTGTTGAATTTGTCGGTAACAATTTTTGCACTGCTCACTTCTCCATAAGGAGAGAAAAGGTTCCGCAGATCATCACTGGACATATTCCAGTTCAGATTTCCAACGTAAATGTTCATTTAAAAAAAAATTTGGTGATCAAAACCCAATGATTAGAAACCCAGAACCCCCGAAGCATTTACGTAGAAAACCTCCCGGAAAAAGGTAAACTGTCATTGGACTTGCAAAGATATACTATTTTATCGCAAAAGAACCTTTTTTCACGTTTTTAAACCCTCCCGGCTAGTAGGGGCAAAAAAAAGTCCGAACCCGGGGGGGATTCGGACTGAGTTTCGTTCAGTAGGAATTATTCTCCAACCACTTCAAAATCAATTTCAACGACATTGCTGTTGCCGAAATCGATAGATACTTTGTGGGTTCCCAATTCTTTCACATCATCTGAAATGGAGATGCGCTTGCGGTCAATTTCATAACCTTTCTGTTCACGAATGGCGCGGGCGATCTGGAGAGAGGTAACGCTACCAAAAATCTTTCCGGTGGTACCGGTTTTGGCGGTAATCTTAACAGGAGAAGCTTTTAGGATGTCAATTACCTTGCTCAATTCAGCCAGCATGGCAGCTTCTTTCTTGGCAATCACTTTCAATTTTTCTTCGTGTTGCTTCAGATTGGAAGGGTTGGCTTCAATTGCCAGTTTGCGGGGGATGAGGTAGTTACGGGCATATCCGTTTTTCACGTTAACGAGTTCGTGACGTGCTCCGAGATTGTCTACATCCTGGATCAATATTACTTGCATATTTCTGATTTAGTCCCAAGAGCCCAGTACCGCAGTACTGTCTCCTGCCTTTGACAGCAGGGTTAGGGATGGTTAACTAATAAAATTATTTCAACAGGTCAGTTACGTAGGGTAACAAAGCCATTTGACGGGCTTTCTTAACGGCTTCCTGTACTTTACGCTGGTACTTCAGTGAATTACCGGAAAGACGACGAGGCAACAACTTACCTTGTTCGTTGATGAATTTCTTCAGGAATTCGATGTCTTTGTAATCAACGTATTTAATGCCATATTTTCTGAAGCGGCAAAATTTCTTTTTGGGCTTCTCCTGCTTAATGGCTGTCAGGTATTTGATTTCATTCTTTGCCATGATTAAGCCTCCTGTTTTTCTTTGTTCTGCATAGCAAATCCGCCATTTCTTTTCACGTGGTTGTACTCGACGGCGTATTTATCGAGACGGGTGATCATGTGGCGCATAACTTTTTCGTCACGCAACAATTGAATCTTCAATTTTTCATTGGCAGAAGATGGAGCCGTGAATTCAAACACCCAGTAAATACCGGTTGTTTTTTTCTGAATAGGGTACGCGAGTGATTTCAAACCCCAGGGGTGACTGTGCACCGATGCACCGCCCAGCTCAGCTACCAGGTCGGCGTATTTTTTCTGCGCAGCTTTGTAGTCTTCGTCAGAAAGAACCGGAGTAAAGATCACCATCAGTTCGTAATGGTTCATTACCTTTTGATTTTGGTTGTACAATTTGGTTTATCCCACTGGACACCCGTCCGCCATCGGCGAACAGGAGAATCTGCCAAAACAGATTTGGGGGGGCAAAGGTAAGGATTTCCCGCCAAGAGTAGCTATTTCAAGGGAAGAATTCAGCTGAATCCACCCCCTTTTTTACAATTTTACCCCACTTTTTTATCCCGGACCTTTTTCCAGGGTGATATAAGTAGGAAAATGGTCGCTAAAACCACCCCTGTATCGGTTTCCATCCCAGGTACGCATCGGGTACCCCTTGTAGCGGCCCTGGTTTTCCATCATATATGGCTTCCGGTGAATACCGGCCAATCTCCACTGCCAACCGCCCGAGTGGTGCGCCAGCAAACTACGGGATATTATAATCTGATCGAAAAGACCCCAGCGGTCTTTATTGGCAAGTGTTCCGATACCACGTTCATAAAAATCAACCCAGGGGTTGAATAAAACATGATTACCTGCCTGAACTCTTTCCCCCGATGCGCCTAACCAATGAACAATGCTACGACTGTTGGGGTCATCATTCAAATCTCCCAGCACTACAACCGCTGATCCGGGTTGTCTTTTCACAATGGAGTCAATGATGCGCCGGCAAATGAGTGCAGCTGCCATTCTAGCCGGGGCACTTCTCACTTCCCCTCCCCGTCTGCTGGGCCAGTGATTGACCAACACATGAAAGGTATCACCTTGCATAACCCCTTTCACATATAATATATCTCTGGTAAAACGAACTTCCTTGCTACCTCCGGGTAATGGCACCGAGACCGGTTTGCTTTCAATCACTTGAAATGATCCGGGTTGATACAGCAATGCCACATCAATTCCTCTGGGATCAGGCGAATCGAAATGTATGATGCGATAGCGGGCACCCGCCAGCATGGGTTCACGTATTAATAAGTTCAGTACACATCTGTTTTCAACTTCAGCTACTCCCAATAAATCGGGCGGACTTAAGCGGCCCGGTGGACCTATCTCGCTGATTCCCCGACTCAGATTACTGAGTTTGTGTCGAAGGATTTCAGC
>JBJTJJ010000158.1:0-1228 GCA_046095445.1 Sediminibacterium sp. | reverse complement strand
GCCCACATTGTATTAATGAATAAAGGACTAAGCAATCTGCTGCTCGCACTGGGTATTGGAAAAGCCACCTATCAAACCATCCGGCAAAATCTTTTCTGGGCCTTTGCCTACAACATCATTGCCATTCCCATGGCTGCCATAGGAATGTTGAGTCCGGCCCTCAGTGCATTGGCCATGGGATTCAGTGATGTGGTACTGGGAATTAATTCCGTTCGTTTGCTGACCCGAAAAATTGTGTAAGTTACCGGTATCTATAGATGCCTGCTGCCATGAATACTCCTCAGACCCTGCTTACGCGTTTTTTTCATCACCAACATTTCAGGCCTTCGCAGCTGGCTATCATCGAATCTGTTGTTGCAGGCAATGATACATTGGCACTATTGCCTACAGGCGGAGGAAAATCGATTTGCTTTCAGATACCGGCACTTCTGCTCGAAGGGGTATGTATCGTGGTTAGTCCATTAATCGCATTGATGAATGACCAGGTAGCACGTCTGCAGGAAAAAAAGATTACTGCTGCTGCACTGCACAGCGGCCTGTCCCGTGAAGAAATGGAAGAAATCTTACAAGAGGCAGAAGCCGGTGAGCTGAAATTTTTATACGTATCACCTGAAAGAATTACCACGGAACTTTTTTTGGATGCGCTGTCACAAATGAAAGTTTGTTTGCTGGCAATTGATGAAGCACACTGTGTATCGCAATGGGGATATGATTTCCGGCCGGCCTACTTGCGCATAGCAGAACTGAGAAAACATCTGCCGGGGGTGCCCCTGATTGCATTGACTGCATCTGCAACTCCCGCAGTGAGAGAAGATATTGTGCAACAATTGAAGATGAAACAACCCGAACGTTTCATCAACTCTTTTTTCAGAAGCAATCTTCGATACCGATTAAAAAAAGCAGATGCGACCGATGGAATTTTGGTAGAGCTGCTGAAAAAGAGCAGTGGCAGTGCCATTGTGTATTGCAACAGCAGAAAGCAAACGCACCACATTGCCCAATGGCTGCAATTGCACCACATCGCAGCTGCGCCTTATCATGCCGGCTTAACCCAGGAAGAAAGAAACCAAAACCAGGAAGACTGGATTCAAGACCGTGTGCGGGTAATGGCTGCCACCAATGCATTTGGCATGGGCATCGACAAACCAAATGTACGAATGGTAGTACACCTGTCTGCACCTGAATGTCTGGAGCATTATTACCAGGAGTCAGGGAGAGCAGGCAGGGA
>JBJTJJ010000157.1:0-2991 GCA_046095445.1 Sediminibacterium sp. | reverse complement strand
TCATCTCCCCATGCATTTTGAAAAATGTCTGTCTGAATTTTTTCTAATAAGGTAGTTGGATGTTCCGGGGCGACCACCCAGTCATCATACAATTCATTGATCAATTCTCTTGTTGGAATAGAAGTGCAAAACTGTCTTTGATTACAGTTCCCCATCCGAGTAAGAGCGTATTGCCCGGGCGGTTGAAATCACCGGAAGGCATATTGAACTTGTTCTTTTGCTTCCTCTTGATCTGTGCTTTTTCCGTTTCATCGTCCATCCAGTAATAAAGAGGTGCCGGATTCATTAAGTAGAAATGCAGGGGAATATGAGCAGCCAGGGTTTTGAATAGTTCGAGGTGGAGGGGTGTAATTACCGCAATGCCAAAGAAATGCAATCCCTTCACCCGATTCCTGAGCAGTTGCAATTGATCTTTGTTGGCAAGTGCTTTCTTCAGCTTTTTCACAATACCGGGTTTGTCTAGAATTCGGTCTTTGTAATAAACATGAAGTTTTTTCCAGAGATATTGTTGAAAATCTGCTGCAGCAGTAGTATCATTCCAATCATTGATGGTGCTATAGCGATAGATTTGATATTGATCAAATAGGTCTGCCAGTTCAACCGCCAGTGCAATCTGACGAACAGGATGCTCCAGATAATATTGAGCAATGGCAGGAAATGTTTGTTGGAATTCAGGTTGATTCAGTTCTTTCCAAAGCTGCCAGCGAATTTTTTCGGCGGTGATAACAGGTGATGCTTTTTCAGATAGCCACTCGTGAAGGAGTCCGATAATATCATTGGGTGTATGAAAAGCAATTTGAGCAGTGATACCCTGTTGAATGGCTATCTGACCGGTGAGCCATTTGTTCATTCCCTCTGTTTGGGTAATGATATGTTGCTGTTGGAACACGCCTGGTGATTCTTTACCGAGGTTATCGGAAAGCAAGTGGGAGAGTTGTTCCAGGGAATTAGATATGTAAAGTTGGTATGACATTCCTGTTGTAATTAAATTTCATCCATTCTGTCATTGATGCCGGATGCTCTTAATACCCTGGCGGCAGTTGCAGCTTTCAAAACTTCCCGGGAGGACAAAATGATTGCCTGTTGTTTGGCACGTGTAACAGCGGTGTACAATAACTCCCGGGTTAGTAGGGGAAGATGTGTGTTGTCGGGAAGCCGCACCAGCACACGGTTGTACTCTGATCCTTGGCTCTTGTGGATGGTCATGGCAAAAACTGTTTCGGCATTTTGTATATAATGAATGCTAACGCCGCGAACTTGACCATTACCCGCATCGAACCATACTTTTTTCTGCCCATTGATTGTACGAACGATACCGATATCTCCATTGATAAGATTCAATTGTTGGTTATTTCGGGTGATGAGTATGGGCCTGTTCTCATAGAAGCCATTATCGGGTTGCAATAATTGTTGTTTTTTCAACCAGGCCTCAGCCACTTGATTGCTGTCATAGAGCCCGCCTTTGCTATCTCTGGTAGCACAGAGGATTCGTTGTTGTTGGAATAACCGCAAAGCTTCGCTGATATCAACTGCCATGATATAGTCCTTGTACCCGTCAAGAAACTGCTCCAATACTGTTTCATGCGGTGGCGTTACTACCTGCACTTCTGCATTGGAAGGTTGGTTCAGTAAGCTTTCCAGTATATCTGTTTGGTTGTGCAATACTGCATGACTGAAACGACCGATACCACTATTGATGGTAAAGCGGTGGCTGTATTGTAGCTCGATGATGTGCTCTGCGAGCGGATGTGCATGCGGAAGGGAAGTGGGTATTTTGCGAGTAGCTTCAGGGATAAATTCATTGAGTAGCTTTTGCGTTGTATCCGTGAAGCTGTTGATGGCTTCAGTTTGGTTACACAGGTCACCAAACATGCTACCGGCTTCCACGGATGCCAGTTGATTTTTATCACCCAGCAGTAGCAGACGTGTTTTCGGACCGATGGCGGAAAGCAGTTTGGCGAAGATGGCCACGTCGATCATTGAACATTCATCAACGATTACCAGGTCATACGGAAGGGGTTGCTCTTCATTATAACGGAAGTAGATGCTATTCTGCCGGTATCCAAGGAGGCGGTGCAGTGTGGCTGGTTTTAATTGTTGGATGGTGGTTCGCACAGATGCGGGCAGGGGGAGTGTGGTGGATTGCAGTGATTCAGCCATTCGGGTGGCTGCTTTTCCTGTGGGTGCTGCCAGTGCAATGCGCAGGCCGGGTTGTATAGATAAGAGTAGCCAGATAATTTTGGCTACGGTAGTAGTTTTTCCTGTACCCGGTCCACCGGTTATGATGGTCAGGTGCTGCAATGCTGCCATCAAAGCTGCTGCCAGTTGCCAGTCCGCTGCCAGATGTGGTGGGAGTCCGTCTACTGTGTGTGTTGCCGAAAGGTCTTTCATTAATCCTGTTTGTTGCTGCAGTTGATTCAGGTAATCGGACTGGTATAGTTTTTCAGCAGCGAGCAGGCGTTGGATATGTTGCAGCAGGGAGGTTTCATAGTGGAAGTACCGCTGCAGGTAAAGCCGATGGCGGTGTAGGATGAAAGGAGATAGGGCAGTGGCGTTGCCAACCCAGGGCTTGAGTTCTGACAAATCTTTTTCAGGTAAGTAATGGATCCCTGATGAAATGTCTTCTTCTGTTTTGATCGGTGTTGCATCTATACAGATATGGCCATCCTGTAATTTTTTTGCCAGCAGGTGCAGGTGGGGATGCAATCGTGGCTCGGGAAATGCCCGGGCAAATTGCCAGTTAACATCCAGTGTATCGTTGGTACCAATCATATATTCCTATAAGTTCCTGTAGCAGTAGGATGACAGGGCGTGCAAATTCTATAGTCGCTCTGCAATCTATTTACAAACTGATAAATAAATTTTGGTTTTTAATTCCACCTATGGTTTTACTAAAAATTTTGTCCTTAAGAAACAGGAAAAACCCTGAAATCATAAAAAATATTTATTTTTAATAATCAATAAGATACAAAAGCATACAAATTTTAATTC
>JBJTJJ010000156.1:0-2989 GCA_046095445.1 Sediminibacterium sp. | reverse complement strand
CTTGTTACACAGCTGCTATGTCGCTGTCAGTTTTCCATGGCTCGTCAGACAGTACATAAGAGTTCCATGTTAAGCTGCAGTCACTGACTAATAATTTATCATCACTCATTACAATTTACCTATTAGAGTTACAGGAAGGTAATAATCACCTGAAGACCATGAATGATTTTTATGGTAAGTTGGCGCAAGCCTCCTCTGCCATGGCTGGAAGCGCAGAAGATGCCATGCGTGCAAAAGAGCAAATCAATGTGCTTTCTACAAATCTGAGCAAATTAAACCAGTTATACGGTAATATGCTTTCTGCCATGCAAGGCAGGTAATTGACAACCGATAATCAACCAATTATCCTGAATTATTAAAATCATTATTTCAAATGTCATTACCTAAAGAACCGCGGCAGAAAATGATCAACATCATGTACCTGGTGTTGACTGCTCTACTGGCACTGAACGTTTCTGCGGAGATTTTGAATGCTTTTAAAACAGTGGATCATAGTCTTGGATCTGCTACCGGCATTATCGATAAAAAGAATGCAGATATCTTCAAGTCTTTCGAACGCAAAGTAAATGATCCTGTAACCCGTGATAAAGCCAGTTTTTGGTATCCGCGAGCTGAAATTGCTAAAAAAAGTGCTGATTCTTTGTACAACTATATTGAGGCCCTTAAGAAAGAATTGAAAACAGAGGCAGGGCTTAAGAAGAATGAGGAGGGGGAAGAAGTATACAAAGAAGATGATCTGGATGCTGCTACCCGCTTATTCATTGCCAATCCACCGGAAGGTAAAGGCAAGGGTAAGGAGTTGTATCAAAAACTAGTCGATTTTAAGAACAGATTGATGTCTATAAACGACACGCTTGCCAGAGAAATCGGTCAAAATTTACCTCTTGACTTAACTATACCCAAGACCAATAACAAAGCTGGTCAGGGTGACTGGGCCTACCACTATTTTCACATGACTCCGGCAATTGCAGCCATCACCATTCTCAGTAAGTTACAGAATGACGTTCGCAATTCAGAGTCACAAGTAGTTGAATACTGTCACAAGGAAATAGGTGAGGTAGAAATTGTATATGACGAATTTCAGGCATTTGCCCAGGCAGACACCAGGTATATCATGCAGGGTGAAGAAATTACAATTACCGCAGGTATTGGTGCTTTCAGTAAAAATGCTCAACCAACCATAAGTATTGATGGGAGAGGAATCCCCGTAAAAGATGGTGCTGGGGAATACAAATTTTTAGCTACTTCTCCGGGTACCTTTTCCAAGAAAGTGCGTATTAACTTCAAAAAGCAGGATGGAACTGATTCCTATGCTGAAAAAGAAGTGAAATATACTGTTGGAACCCCTGGTGGATTGGTAGTATCAACCGATAAAACACGAGTGTTTTATGTGGGATTGGATAATCCTATGAGCGTTACCGGAGGAGGTGGTGATGAGAAAGTAAATGTTTCATTTTCCGGCTCCGGAGTTTCAGGCAATAAAACAGGGCCCGGTCAGTACGTGGTAAATTGTTCTACACCAGGTTTAGCGAATGTGATTGCTACTGATGGAAAAAACACTCAAAAGTTGACTATCCCCATTAAGAAAACACCCGATCCGCTGGCAACTGTAGGAGGAAGGGCTGGGGGAGCCATTCCAGCCAATATTTTCCGTGCGCAGTTGGGTGTAGCAGCTGAACTCAAAGATTTTGTTTTCGAGGGTGTGAAGTTTAATGTAATCGAATACACCATGATTTTTACCGGTAGAGGATTTCCTGAACTCGAAGTGACTGAAATTAAGGGTAGTCCTTATTTCAGTGATGAAGCTAAGCAGTATATCAAACGAAGTGGTGAGGGCTCTACCATCATCATTGATGAAATAAAAGTTGTTGGACCAGGAGGGACGCGCAAATTGCAACAAAATTTATCATTTACGTTACAATAATAGGGTATGAAGAAGTTAATGATTTTTGCTTATAGTATGGTTGGGTTAATCGGATTGGTAAATGCACAATCAGCTTATAAAAAGAAAGCCGGTAATGCGCCTGCTACCAACCAGACAACCCCTGCACCAGCGCCAAATCAGCCGGCGGCTGCTAAGCCGAATCGTGGTATCACGCAAATCGGGAATGCCCCCGCTCAGGGAACCAATGCGAATTTGAAACCTGCAGCTGCTGGAAACGCAGCTGCTGGTAACGCAGCTGCTGGTAACGCAGTTGCAGGAAATGTGCAGGTAGATACCATACCACTTGAGTATGATACTACCAGTCGCATTCAAAAGACGGAACTTTCTTTGAGGAATCCTTTCGCTACAGATCGCTCGCAGAATCGTGACAGGAGACCACTGGAATACGAACACCTACGCGAAGATGACAATATGTGGAGTGAATTCATCTGGCGGGAAATAGATTCCAGAGAAAAAATCAACCAGAGCTTCAATTATCCCGGGACAGATGAGAATGGAGATCGCCGCTTTTTTTCTATTTTGATCAATGCAATTGAAAACGATTCTATAGTTGCCTTTCAGGATGATATGTTTACCCGACCATTTTCAAGTGATAAGATAAGACAACAGATCAACGGTAAACTGGATACTACCGATGTAACAGATGTTGTATCAGGAGCAATCGCTAAAAAATCTATTAGCTTCAAGCCGCTTTTTGCATTTGACTCCGTTTATACTTTCCGATTGAAAGAACAAGTTTTATTCGATAAAGAAGCCAGTCGGTTATTTACCAGAATCATTGGTATTGCTCCCGTTGCTAAATTTGTTGTTGGTGGAAAATCCGAGCCCAAAGCACTTTTCTGGCTGTACTACCCTGACCTAAGAAGAGTTTTTGCTAAACTCGATGTTTATAACCCCCGGAACTATGCGAGCAGAATGACCTGGGAAGAACTCTTTGAAAGCCGTTACTTCAGCAGCTATATCGTTAAATCGAGTGCCAACAATCCCCAAAACAGAGACTTATTACAAATAGTGAATGGTAATAAATTAATGCGTTTGTATCAG
>JBJTJJ010000155.1:0-10981 GCA_046095445.1 Sediminibacterium sp. | reverse complement strand
GCAATAACAGATGTATAATTCAAATTTATACCCTTTTTATTTTTAAAAAAAGAGCACTACTTCGAGCCGCAAAGTCTCCGCCAAAGGCGGAAGACTATGCGGAAAAGTGATGTTTATCCCCTTTTTATTTTTAAAAAATTTCCACTACCCCGAGCCGCACACACTCCTTACGAGCAAGCGGTAAGAAAGACAATACAGAAAAGCAACTATGGAACAACAGATCTGATGCTTCTTTCACTTCTTTAGTTTACTGAGGAGCATTGAGTCAAGTCATAAAAAAAGAGCCGGCATCACCGGCTCTTTTATCAACTATTTCATTCAATTAATTTTTGGACTTCAAATTCGGATGCGGTGCCGGAACTGTATTGGGTCCTTCTTCCGTAGTACCCTGTAAGTCAACCATCGCAGCATCACCATCCTGTGCATATACAAACAACAACCTGCTTTCAGAAATACCCTGCTGCTCCACCAAAAACTTCACCACCGCATTCACCCGCTCCCAACTGAGCTGCTGAGAAGACTTGCTCGCAGAACCATAACCAATCACCTTGATCTTACAAGCAGGATTGGCCTTGATCGTAACCGCTGCCTCAGCCAGCAACTGCTGCGCCTCACGAGTCAACCGGGCATTACCACGGAATGGCAATGACAACAGATTGCCAATCGTACACTCCGTTGATGTAACAGGCTCAGGTGCCTTATTCGTAATCAATGTCCGCAACTCCTTGCAACAAGCAGGTTCGGGACAACTTCCTACACCATCTGCATTTACAGGGAAACACTGTTGTGGTGTCAGCAATTCCTTATCCTTATAATCAGGCACACCATCTCCATCCGTATCTTTCGATACACCATGGGTATCAACAGGCGCCCCCAGCGGCGTATTTGGCTCGAGATCGAACTGGTCAGTTACTCCATCCTTATCTGCATCATTCAATACAGGTTTCGCCATCTTCATGTGACGTGGCTCATTCAACTCCCTGTACACATAATTGTTCGGATTCAACCAGTACAATGGCTGCACCTTTCTGGAACGATTACCCAGGCTAATACGGAAATGCGCAGTCGCCATATTGAAATAATCATTGCTACCTGTATGCAAAGCATCCATATCTCCATTCAAAGTATTGATGAAACGATTTTCAAAACCAACACTCATTTTCTCATTGAGCTTATATGAGAAACCTGCACCAAAAGAAAACGCATGCGTCATAATCATATCACCTGTTCCTAAATCACGGCGTCTGTTTCGAATTGGAGCAGTTATTGCTACCGCATTGGCACCATTCAGAGCCGCATTCACATCCCCCTGCACAACAGCCCTTTCACCATTGTAATTGATATTGGAAAAGTCAAACGGATTGAGGTTGGCATCTGTAGTCAGACGAGTGGTAACATTTGCTGCTACAAATGCATATCCTGCAAACAAATAAATATCCCACTTGGGATTACCACGATAGTGACTTACCGTATTGGTTGAAACAATCACATCCAATGTTCCTGTATAACTCTTGTTAACGTAATTAGCAGCAAATGCCCGCAATGCCTTGTTGGCATTAGCAGGATTGTACAATGCGTAACGATCGTAACCGGTAATGGCACGATAGGGTGTAGTGGAAGTTAGGAAACCATCTGTAGGCGCATTGGTGCTCAGAATAGGATTGATACCGGTGGTTTGAGAATAGATCACACCACCCCGCACAGAAATAATATTCGATAATGCCTTGCGCGCATTCACTCCGACAGCATACCCGAATTTAAAATTGGTAACATCTCCAATGATGCGGGAATTACCGAGACTAATGCCAATTTCCCACATACTTCTGGGCTTGGGAGGATAGGGATATTCATTGGCAAGGAACTCTGCCCGCTGTGGCATGCGCTTATTGGCAACCACGGCTGAATCTGTCCAGCTCCAACCCCAATCAATCTGTGCCTGCGCAGTCAATTGAACAAGCAACACCAGGAGAAAAGGGAAGACAATTTTCTTATTTAACATAGAAGTATTTTTTGAAAGGGGATGGATATGTACTATAAGACCGTAAAATTAGTTAATTGCTCACTCTGGCTATTTATTTTGACATTTTTTTCACAGGTAAAAACCGCTGAAACACCCCGTAATTACCGAATAACGAGTGGCTGGAGACCCATATTGTTCGTAACCTGAGTATATTGCGCCATATTTGCCCGATGGAGCTGGCCCGAAAGGTTATATCAGATGAGCTCGAATTGTTTGAAAAGCACTTCAGAGATGCCGTAAGAAGCAGGGTTTCCTTGCTCGACCGGATTATGCGTTTTATCGTCAAAAGAAAGGGCAAACAACTGCGTCCCATGTTCGTTCTCCTCTGTGCACGTCTCGGCGGACAAGTGAATGAAAGTAGTTATCGTGCTGCATCGCTGGTAGAATTGTTACATACGGCTTCCCTGGTACATGATGATGTGATCGACGACTCGCTGGAAAGAAGGGGCTTCTTTTCCCTGAATGCGCTTTGGAAAAATAAAATTGCAGTGCTCGTTGGCGATTATCTTCTGATGAAAGCACTGCTGCTGGCACTCAATAACAAAGAGTACGTAATTCTCGAAACCCTGGCAGATGCAGTAAAAGTGATGAGTGAGGGAGAATTGCTGCAATTCGAAAAAGCCAGGAAGCTGAATTTTAGTGAAGAAGTGTATTATGAAATCATCCGGGGGAAAACAGCAGCCCTCCTCTCTTCCGCCTGCGCAGCCGGCGCTTCCAGCACCTTTGGTGTATCACCTGAAGTAGACAAGCTAAAAATATTTGGTGAAAAGGTAGGCATGGCCTTTCAAATCAAAGACGACCTTTTTGATTATGGCAATGGTGGTATCGGTAAACCTACCGGCAATGACATCAAAGAAAAAAAATTGACCCTTCCGCTGATCTACACCCTGCAACATTGTTCTCCCGAGATCAGAAAGCAAATCATCTATATCGTTCATAACCAGAACGACAAAAAAGAAAAAGTGCGCTGGGTGATTGATCGGGTTACAGAAACAGGCGGCATTGACTACGCCACCCAAAAAATGATGGCCTACCGGGATGAGGCCTTACAAGTGCTGCATGAGTTTCCGGAATCAGACTGCAGAAGTGCGTTGGATGAATTGGTTCGATATACGACCGACAGAACTTATTGATGATAAAAAGATGGAAAATAGCATCTGCTTCCGAACAGGAAGTAGCAGCCCTGCACAAGGAACTGCAGGTCCATCCCATGATCAGCCGTCTGCTGGTTCAACGGGGCATCAAAGACTTTGATACGGCCCGCCTCTTCTTCCGTCCCGACCCATCGCACCTGCACGATCCTTTTTTAATGAAAGACATGGACAAAGCCGTGCTGCGCATCTTGCAGGCTTTTGAACGGAAAGAAAAAATTCTCGTGTACGGTGATTATGATGTAGATGGAACAACTGCCGTCGCTTCCATGTTTCAATTCATCCGCCAATTACACCCCCTCGCTGAGTTCTATATCCCCCACCGCTACCGGGAAGGATATGGAATTTCTCAGGCAGGTATCGACTATGCAGCCAACAATGCATTCAAATTGGTGATATCACTCGACTGTGGCATCAAATCCGTTGATCTTATCACCCAGGCAACCGAGAAAGGCATTGACTTCATCGTCTGTGATCACCACCTGCCCGACGAACAACTTCCGCCCGCATATGCCATACTCAATCCGAAACAAAAAGATTGCCCTTACCCATTCAAAGAATTGTGTGGCTGCGGCGTCGGCTTCAAATTGATGATGGCACTGGCGGGGAGACTCGGCCTTTCCTCAGAAAGCTACTGGCGCTACATCGACCTCGTGGTTACCGCCATTGCTGCCGACATTGTTCCCGTATCAGGTGAGAACCGCGTGCTTGCCTATTTTGGCTTAAAGAAGATCAACGAAAATCCCTCCCCCGGTATTCAGGCACTGATGAACCTGGCAGCCGTTCAACAAAAAATTCATAGCCAAAACCTCGTATTCATTATCGCCCCTCGTATCAACGCAGCCGGCAGAATGGATGATGCCCAAACTGCCGTGCAATTATTCCTGCAGCCCGATGTAGAAACTGCCATGGAATTTGCCCGCCAGTTACAAGTGAACAACGACGAAAGAAAAGAAGCTGATACCCAGATCACCGTAGAAGCACTCGAACAACTGAAACAAGATCCCGATAACCACCAAAAAAAATCAACACTCGTTTACAAAGACACCTGGCACAAAGGTGTAGTGGGAATTGTTGCCAGCAGATTGATTGAGACTTATTATCGCCCAACGATTGTTTTGACTAAAAGTGGAGATTATGTAGCAGGAAGTGCCCGAAGTGTTGCCGGCTTCAATCTCTATGAAGCCATTCATGACTGCAGAGAATGGCTCTTGGGTTATGGCGGTCATTTTGCTGCGGCTGGAATGACCCTGCTTCCTGAAAATGTTCCCGCCTTTGCACAAGCATTTGAAAATGCTGTAACAGCGAGAATTAAACCCGAACAACTGACACCCGAAATTCAAATCGATGCAGAAATCAATTTTAGTGAAGTGAATACTTCGCTCTACCGGATACTGCAACAAATGGAGCCCTTCGGTCCGGAAAATATGCGCCCGGTATTTGTCGCCAGAAAAGTACAGAATACCGGCTATTCAAAAATGGTTAAAGAACAACACATCCGCTTTGCACTACGGCAAAATAACACTACGCTGAATGGTATCGGATTTAACCTCAAACATCTGTTTCCGATAGTCGATAGCAATGATTGGTTGGATGTTGTATTTACCCTCGATGAGAATGAATACAATGGACAGGTAAATCTGCAATTGAGGGTATTGGATGTACAACCCCATAATAATTCATAATTCACCTGCCCATTGCTCAATGAGGGATGCCGTTAGTTCTGCATCATGCGCACACTTCGCTGGATGAATGCAGTCAGGTCATTCCCTTTCAGCAATCCCTGCGACAGTAAAGCCAGATCAGCCAGGTTTCTCACCCTGTCTTTCTTCAGGGCCTCATCAGTTTCTTGTAAGAGGGATCCAAAAATAGGGTGATTGCCGTTAACTGTCAATGTTACTTCATCGGGCATTTGAGCATAAAAGGCAGTCATGCCACCACCTGTTACCCCCATGTCTTTCATGCGGCGCATGAACTCGGGTCGGGTAGCGATGACAGGATCACTATCAATACTCAATCCCTTCACTTCCGTGGTGACATGTAATTCGGGAATATCTAACTTAAATAACTCTTTCAATTGCTCCGTCTGCTCCTTGGTCAATACCGATTCTTCCTTTTCCTGCTTATCAATCAGGTTGTCGACTATGTCTGCATCCACCCGAACAAAGGAAACGTTTTCCCACTTGCTCTCCATGGTATTGATGAAGGCAGCATCTACTATCGTTTCCATTTTCAACACAACATAACCCCTGTTCTTACAGGCATTGATGTAGGCATCCTGCTGAACCGGATTGGTAGTGTAGAGAATCACCTGCTTGCCATCTTTGTTCTTTTGTAAAGCAGATGTAGCATTGGTGTATTCTTCCAGTGTATGGAACTTACCTTCCGTATCCTCCATCACCAGGAATTTATTCGCCTTCTCCATGAACTTGTCATCGGTCATCATCCCGTACTTAACGAAAAGACCCAGACTCTCCCATTTTTCCTCCAGAGAACTTCGCTCGTTGCGGAAGATCTCATCTAATTTATCAGCCACTTTTTTGGTGATATGGGAATTGATTTTCTTTACATTCGGATCACCTTGTAAATAGCTTCTGCTAACATTCAGCGGAATGTCAGGACTATCAATTACACCCTGCAATAACATCAAAAACTCGGGTACGATATTGGCAACTTCATCGGTCACAAACACCTGATTGCAGTAAAGTTGAATTTTATCTTTTTGAATCTCGTATGAATTTTTGATCTTAGGGAAGTAAAGAATACCGGTTAGGTTAAACGGATAATCTACATTGAGATGAATCCAGAAAAGTGGCGTCTCATTGAATGGATATAGTTCCCGGTAAAACTTCTCATAATCTTCTTTGGTGAGATCAGCAGGCTTCTGCACCCACAAAGGCCGTGTGTTGTTGATAGACTTTTCTTCCTCCGGCTTTTCTTGTCCTGCCTCACTGAAATAGATGGATACAGGCAGGAATTTACAGAAGCGCTCAAGGATTCCCTTGATGCGACCGGCTTCCAAAAATTCTTTGCTCTCCTCATTGATGTGCAGAACAATTTTTGTTCCACGCTGGTCGTAGTCTACCTCATACAATTCGAATTCCGGACTCCCATCGCAACTCCAGTAAACCCCGGGGGCTCCGGTATGGCTCTTGGAAAATATTTCTACCTTATCACTTACCATGAAGGCACTATAGAAACCTAAACCAAAGTGGCCGATGATGTTGGCATCCTTGTATTTCTGCATGAATTCTTCAGCACCACTAAAAGCAACCTGGTTGATGTATTTATCAACTTCCTCAGCTGACATACCCACCCCACGGTCGGTGATGGTCAAAGTCTTAGCGGCAGCATCCAGTTGCACATCAATGCGCAACTCACCCGCTTCCCCCTTGGCTTCCCCCAGTGACAATAAAGTGGTTAGTTTCTGAGATGCATCGACCGCATTGCTCACCAACTCACGTAGAAATATCTCATGCTCGCTATAAAGAAATTTTTTAATGATGGGGAAAATGTTCTCGGTCTGAACACGTATCTGTCCTTTTTGCATAATACCTGGTTTTCCCACTCACAATCAAAAGCAATACCAAGTCTTTTCTGTCTGACAGTATGTCAATAATGGGGTAATCACTATGTCAAACTGAGATCATGGGGGGAGAAAAATCCCTAGTTCGACAGCAATCGAATGTTATCGAGATGGAAGGTAGTCGTGCGGCGGTTGACCCCGGTATCCGATCCGCTGTACCGAAAAGCCAGCCGAATATTTCCCTTCAATCCCGACAAAGAAATACTGCCGGAGGGAGTCCAGATAAGTGATTGTTGCTGGGCAGGACCGGAAGCTATGGTGGCAGAAAGTGGCGTCCATTTGAATCGGGAGGGCGTATTGCTGCCGTCATAGTTGGAAGATGCCAGTACCTCAAGTTTGGCTCCATTATCAAATCCAGCCCGCGTTTCAAAACTCAACCTTGCTCCGGATAAGCCATTCAAAGAAATAGTCGGACCAATCAGCCAACTGGTGATTTGAGGTTCGCGGCAGGCAAATGCGTCGATAGAGGCATACCGCTCATTGCCAGTTGATTTGACATAAAAGGAACGGCCACCCTTTTCCGCCAGATTTTTCCAACCGGTTAAGGAAAGCAAACTACCGGGTCGCAATAAATCAAAATCCTCATATAAATGTGCCACCGACCCGTTTCCTGAACAACGAATTCCCTTCAAAATGATATCCCCGGTATCACGAATCACCAATTGCTTTTCCCAACCAAAGACAGTATAAATACCGGTTACTGATCCATTTCCTCTAGGTGTTTTAACGGATGCGAAACGAGCATATCCACTGGTTCTCACATACACAGAACCCCCGCTGCATGCTGTCAGTACATGGTTGACTGATTGACGGTTCAATGCATCAGCCCAAGGTTGTGCTGTATCTGCCGGGATGAATTCCACCTCTTTCAATCGCACCAGACAATTTTGCAAACTATCTGACAACTGGCTGATCATTACATCTCTTGGTACTACCGATTGTCTGCGCGCACCGGTAACCAGTATTTGCTGTACCAATGGAGCGGGAATTGAAATCAGGCGTGGATATAGGCTATCTGTTTTATCACTGCCCGCTCCTAACTGCAGCAACCCGCCATAGTCTCCCAGCCAGCAGCCTTTTAACCGGATAAAAACCTGCTGTCCAACAGGGAAAAGCAGGTAAAGTTTTGTTGCATCAATCTTGATAGATAGGCCGCCAGTTGCATCCTGCACAACAATAGTTTTATAAAAGTTGTCAAGACTATCATTGGCAACAACCACCCCGCTGGCTACCCTGTCTTCAATAATTTTTTCGGTATTTCCCGGAAAATGCAATTGCCGCAATTCCTGCAGGGTAATGTTTGGCGTGAGTTGTTGGTTGGCCATATCGGGAGGCGCATCATGATGTTTCACACAACTGATGCAAAAAGAACTTAGGCAGAAAAGCAAGACATAATTTTTCATAAAAGCAATTGCAGTGATGCGGTCAGATATCGACCGGTTGTAAAAAAATATTTATTGGGGAAGAGATTTTGTCCGGCAGTACCATGATTCATTCTTTGCTGCTCATATCCTCCGGTGAGCAGATTTCTGCCGGGAAAATTTCTCAGAGAAATAAAACAGCGCACTTGAACAGGCCTTTCTCGTGCTTTTGTTAATCGCCAGCTATAGCCCACCAAACCATGCACCAACCAAAGTGAAGGCAGCTGCTCCTGTTCTACCCATTGTGCCGGAGACGTTCCAATGGGTAAGAGAGCAATTGCTGCAGCAGTTCTTTTCAGTGGCTGGATACTTACCCAGCGCTGATCAAGAAAGTTGATGCTCCAATTGATCATCCATCCTCCCGAAGGCCGATATTGTAAACCAACATGTAATGCCCTTTGCGGTCCGGTACCTGCTCTGTAACCACGTACATGCATCACATCGGTTGTCAATAAATTTTCAGTAAGATCATTATACATCTTTCCAATGGGTCTGCTTAGATAACTATTTTTCGACTCAACTAAGGCCCAATCAAATTCCCAATCAGGATGTAATTGCCAGCTTCCAGACCACTCTATTCCTTGGTGCAAAAATGTTAATCCGGTAATAACCAAATTAACGGGGGCATCGTGTTGATCACTATAAAAACTTTGGACTTCCGTATTGTCCAATAACCAGGTTGAATAGGCAGTTAATCTGCTGCTCCAGTTGGAAGATCGATAGATCCATCCTCCTTCTGCATGCCAGGAAACAACGGCACGAAGTGGATCAATGAATCGATGGCTGTATCGTGGATGCAGAAAATGTTGTTCCGCCATGGGCGCACCGGATTGCAACCATGCATGACCATAAAAATAATTTCGTCCCTTCCATTTGCGGGTAATGCCTGCTTTCAGCATCCCTGTGTTCCAAAATATGGGCGGACCATCTCCTCCTGAATCTAAGGGGAATAAGCCATTTACCAGGTACCCCCTTCGGTATAGACGCTCCCGGCCCCACTTTCCGGTAAGGAACCAGTCCCACTTTTTTCCGGACCGCTGCAGTTGCATCCAAAGCTGACCTGATTGGGTGAATAGAGCATAATCATATCCAAAAAAATCTCCTTCCTTCAAAAAGCGATCCGGTCGCAACAAATCATATTGGCCTGCACTAGCATTCAGGGAGGAAGCGAAACCATTGATGTTCAGATAATAGGCACCACCCATTAAATCGACAACCTGTCGCCGGTAACGCTGTGAACTTATTTGTTGGCTCCAACCCCAGGTAAAATCTGTTTTCCCTTGAAGCAGCGTATGATAAGTAAGGTTGAATGAATAGAGTTGCCATTGAGTAATTCTTTTTTCTACAATATATTTTGCAGGTCCGAACCCTGATACAACGTTGTTCCCCCTGCTGTTTGCATTCATCGTAAATAGCCGACTCCAGTTGATTTGTACTAATTCGGGACGTTGCTGTAAAGTCTGTGTCCAATATTTTTTCAGATCCTGATCTGAAACGTAGGAGGGCATGTATCTGTAATAATCTGGTCGGGGATCGGGAGCATCGAACCAATCCAAACCTTCATCTCCCTGTTGTCCTGTGATGATGGCTGCCGACCCGCGCCAGCGGGTATATGGATTGGGTCGGTGTTCATGTGTAGCTATCAATAGAGGAAACTGATAGCTTCTTTTTCCCGCAAAGCGCATCTCCTGGTTATCCCATCCCCAGTTGCTGTTGTACCGTTGATTTCCTGTAATGGATAAAAGTTCCTGAGTTATGGCAGGTTGTCTCGTAGATTCCTGAGGGGCGAAACATAATAGAAATAATGTTCTATGCCGGGGCTTATTTTTTTCTACAGTTAGCATACCTGAAAAACTGCGTGAAATGCCTGGCATCGATAAACTGGATTGAGCATGCGCATACTGAAAGTAAAATGCCATAGCCATTCCATTTGGTTGGGCTCCCGTTGCATGAAAAAAACTATAGCGCAAGGCACCCCGACTTCCTGAATACCCCATGAGGGCCACAGTTTGTTTCCGGTCAATAGATGCACTGCTCTCCAGGTAAGTACTACCCGCCAGACTTCCGGCTGCATAATCTGTTGGGTGTAGTCCCATACCGCTCTGCATTATCCTGATGCGAGAGCTCATGCCGTTGATAACATACCAGGGTATTCTGCCGGAAAAAGGATGATTGAGTTGTGCACCATTGATGAAATAATCGGGACTTACACGTTGATAGCCCCTCCATTGGTACCGCGATATTCCCCAATCAAAAGTTGCCGACCTGACCAACGGATCAGTCCCTGCTTGTAGAAGCGAAGGCAGGAATTCATCTTCCGCCTTCGGCGAATCGCCCGCATCGCTCTCTGCATTGTTCAGTGAAACAGCTTCCCATTCAGCAGGTACCTGTGAAGAGTCCCTGGTGCTATATTTTTTGCGCGCCGGCATTTGCGCAAGGGCTCCATTCATGCACAAGAAAAATAAAAGTGATATCCAAAATTTTAGAAGCATGCAAGGCATTTGAAGGAACAAAATAAAAACAGCCATGGCGGGCTGGGTAGCGTATTTGTAACATCTGCGGTAAATACCTGAAGCAAATGAAAATTCTTCCTCCAATTTTATCGCATGAAAAAAATGATTGTCGGATTGGCTGGTATGTTCTGTTGCATAAGTAATAATTATGTGTCTTCCTTTTCCTATCGTCAACCGCTGGAGCAAAAAGTGGTGGCATTTTATAACCTGGAAAATTGCTATGATACCCTGGACGACCCTATCACTGCCGATGATGAATTCACACCCCGGGGGAGTAAACACTATACTGC
>JBJTJJ010000154.1:0-6031 GCA_046095445.1 Sediminibacterium sp. | reverse complement strand
TCCAGGAGGAGAGATAGAGTGAAAAAGGTTGTACCTGCTTTCCATCAGTAGCTAAATTCGTTTCGGGTTGAGTGATGACCAATAATTTTTCATCACCAGGTATCTTCTTGAAATAGTTTCCCAAAATAATCGCTTGCTGCTTTTTTCTTTCATGTAGGTTAGGAATACTATAATCCGGTTGACAAGAGACCACAGAAAAGCCTGCTGCCAGGGCGAAACGTATGAATTCACCCAGTACAGGTTCAGTGATGAATAAACCATTTGACAGCGATATCTCCTGAATGGGTTCTTTGGTGGGGGACAGTAACTCTAGTGCAAGATGTCGATATCCTTGCTTGCGCAGCGAATCGAGCATTGAACCCAGCCACACATAGGTATATGGTTTCAGGTAGGAAGCATTGAAAAGGGCGATTCTTCCGGAATTCGTTTGCTGCAAAACAAATGAAGTAGCATCTATTCCCTTAGCATTGATAAAGGGTTGTGCTTGTTGACGAAGGACTATTTGTTCCTCGCGGGAAGACAGGCCGCTTAACTTTTTTTCATACCACTGGCTGGTTGCATAATCGGTAAGCCGGCAAAGCGCATCCGATAAAAGATCATAATAGGCAGCGGTATCGATGATCGCACGATTTTTTTCTCTTTGTAAACCCTGACGAAGTGGGAGCAGGTAGTTCATGCCACTTGTATCTATGGGGGTCATCAACCAGTTGGTATCCATCACTGTCGTAGGTAGTGAATAGTAATATTTTTTTAAGCTCTGGAAAGCAGGTGATTCTTGGGTGTAACCAATAAAAGAAAATAAAGAGAATGTGAGAAGCAGGGCAGGCCGCACCAAAAAATGAATTCGTTGCATGGAAGCAAAGTACTGAATCAAATGTTATGAATTTCCCAATGCTAGCCAGAGCATCTCAACACCGATGGTAGCGGGCTGTTGGATGGATTGAATGGAAGAATTGCCGGGAAGGGAAGGGATGTTTTTATCAATGACATAGATGGGCACTCCGGCCGGTACTTGCTGAACCAATCCTGCTGCCGGATAAACTTGCAGCGATGTACCAATGATAACAAATATATCTGCTTGTCCGGTAATATGCGCTGCCGGCAACATCATAGGAACTTCCTCACCGAACCAAACAATATCCGGTCTGAGTTGCGCCCCATCCGGGGCGAGTTGCCCCGGTTGAATATCTCCCCGAATCGTTGCACGTAGATCAGGGTTTTCTTCACTCCGCATGCGCAAAATCTCTCCATGCAGGTGAAGAATGTTGCTACTGCCGGCACGTTCATGGAGATCATCAATATTTTGTGTGATGATGGTGATATCGAAATCCCTTTCCATAGCCGCCAGCAGACGATGTGCTTTGTTGGGCTTTGCATTCAGCACCTGTTGCCTTCTTTCATTATAAAAGCGAAGTACCAATGCCGGATTCTTTTTCCAGGCATCGATATGGGCTACTTCAAATACATTGTATTCTTCCCATAAACCATCTCCATCGCGGAATGTTCGTAGTCCGCTTTCAGCACTGATGCCGGCACCGGTAAGCACTACCATTTTCTTTTTGGAGGAAGATTCGCTCATGGATAAAAATTTATCGGGAGGTCTTTGCCATTTTTAAAATCAGTGTCCATTCTGCCGGCCGAACAGATTGAACCGATAATCTGCCCAAACGAATGAGGTCCATATTCGCAAGCAAGGGTTCCTTTTTGATGGCTGCCAGCGATACGGGCTGCTTCAGTTTTTTATAAGGACGAAAATCTACCACTAACCACGCAGGGTCGAGGGTAGTTGGATCTTGATAGGCCTCTTTGATAACCTCTGCAATACCTACGATTTCAAGTCCTTCATTGCTGTGGTACCAAAAAGCTCTATCGCCAATTTTCATTGAGCGTAGATTATTACGGGCACCGTAGTTCCTGACTCCATCCCAAAGGGTTTGTCCTTCTTTCTCGAACTGTTCCCAACTGTATTTGAAAGGTTCTGATTTAATGAGCCAGTAATTCATACCCTGATTTTTATGACGATAGTGAAATGAAAGCTGAAACTATTCCCAGCCGGATGCTAATACATCTGCCAGGTGCAATACCTGTAAATTCATCTGTTGATTGCGCATGTATCCATCGAGGTGCATCAGGCAACTCATGTCGGTGCTAATGATGTATTGGGCACCGGTATCAGCGGCATTGCGTGATTTTTGTTCTCCCATGGCAATGCTGATGGGTTCGAACTTAACGGCAAAGGTTCCGCCAAAACCACAGCAAGTGCTTGTGTCGTTCATCTCTACCATTTCGAGTCCCTCCACCTGTTGCAATAATCTACGGGGTTCATCTTTGATATTGCATTCCCGCAATGCAGCACAACTATCATGATAGGTGGCTTTGCCATTGAAAACAGCTCCGAAATTGTCAATTCCCAGAACATTTATTAGGAACGATGAAAACTCATGAATTTTTTCAGAAGTTTTTTTGGCAGGTTGCTGATAGGCAGAATTTTCAAACAAGGATTTAAAATAATTTTTCACGAAGCCGGTACAACTGGCACTGGGAGTAACTATATAATCAGCTCCTTCAAAATCAGTGATGAACTTGGTACATACCTCTTTGGCTTCACCCCAAAACCCTGCATTGAAGGCGGGTTGTCCGCAGCAGGTTTGAGCAGAATTGTAGATGACTTCACATCCTGCCTTACGAAGCACTTTTACCATATTGATACCCACACCGGGGTATAACTGGTCAATGAAGCAAGGAATGAAAATATGTACTTTCATCGACGTGTCTTCGGTTTTTTAAGGCGCTGGTTCAGCGCAATCATTTTTAAAGCTGTAATGGCTGCTTCCTCCCCCTTATTACCATGTTTGCCTCCCGTTCTCTCTCTTGCCTGCTCTTCATTCATTAAAGTCAGCACACCAAAAATTACGGGCACATCGAGTGATAAATTCAATTGTGTAATGCCATCTGTTACCGATTGGCATACAAAGGTAAAATGGGGAGTATCACCTTGTATAACGGTACCCAATGCGATGTAGGCATCCGGCAATTGGGCACAGTAAGCATAATGATTTTTGATTGCGAAGGGAATTTCAACTGCACCGGGTACTGTAAGAGTTTGTACCTGTGCACCTGCAGCTTTCAGGATTTTTTTGGCACCCTTTTCCAGCAGATTGACAATCGGGGCATTCCATTCGGTTTTCACCAAAATGATAAAGGCATCCTTCGCTGAAGGGATGCCTTTATTGACTAAGTTATTTCCGGAACTGGCCATTCGTAGCTGCTAGTCTTTTTGGATGCTCAGCCGGTTAATGTATTTATCCGCCTGATAACCTTTTTCAGTTTTTGGATAATTTTCTTTCAGCTCCTTGTATAGTTCAAGTGCTTCAGAATTCTTGCCCATGGTTTCCTGCAATAGGGCAGCACGGAACAGGTATTCAGATGAATTGGTTTCATCTTTTTCAAAATGATGGGCAGCTTTAAGGTAATATTCTACTGCCTGATCTTTCTTATTCAGTTCAGCATACGCATCAGCCAGATTGCCATAAGCCAGCAACTGAATCTGAGGAGCACTGGTAGAGAAATCCTCGAGGTATTTAACTGCATTGGCATATTCTCCGAGGTGGAGATAGCTAACCCCTGCATAGAATTTCGCCAGGTTGGCTGCCTTGGTTCCGCTGAAAGCGCGCATAACATATAATACGCCCTTGCTTTGTCCGTCTCCATTCAACACCAAACGGGAAGAATCAAGTGTGAAGTAACCCTGAGATTTAAACAGGGCGTCTGCTGCCTTTTCTTCGTTGGGTTTTTTTACATATTCATTGTAACCATACCAACCTACGATCAACAGTACAACGGTTGAAACGCCGGCCAGGATTTTATTTTGGTGTGTCTTGAAAAAATGAAGCAATTTTTCAATGCCATCTTCTTCGTGAAAAACTTTAGTACTCATGTTGGGTTTGTTTTCTATGATGCGTTCTCGCGGGGGTATTAATCTACAATGAAAGGATAGTTTGAATCTACATATACATCTTTCAGCAATTCAGATTCATCCGGCCACGGACTTTCCTCTGCGAAGCGAACGCTTTCTTCTACTATCAGATTTATTTTTTGATCGATTAAGTCGAGATCCGCTGCCGTGGCATATTTGCTATCCAGAATCTTTTTGCGCACTTTTACCAGCGGGTCTTGTTCACGGTATTCTTCTACTTCTTCCTTACTGCGGTATTTCTGCGGGTCAGAAATGGAGTGACCTTTGTAGCGGTAAGTTTTCAATTCCAGCAGGGTTGGACCGCCACCCTCTCTTGCACGCTTTACGGCTCTGGCCACATGTTCGTGAACATTCTCCGGTGTCATGCCATCTACTTTGTCTGCAGGCATATCGTAGGCATCTGCGAGTTTATAGATATCTATTACGTTGGAGGTTCTTTCAATGGAAGTACCCATGGCATACTGGTTGTTCTCACAGATGAAAATCACCGGTAATTTCCAGAGCATAGCCAGGTTGAAAGTTTCGTGTAAAATACCCTGGCGGGCAGCACCGTCACCAAAAAAACAAAGCACCACATTTTGTGTGCCCAGGTATTTTTCTGCAAATGCCAGACCGGCACCGGTTCCAATTTGTGCACCCACGATTCCATGTCCACCAAAGAAACGGTGTTCTTTGCTGAAGAAGTGCATACTGCCACCCTTTCCCTTGCTGCAACCTGTTGCCTTACCATAGAGTTCTGCCATACAGGAGTTGGCAGTCATGCCCTTGGCCAGACCCAAACCATGGTCACGGTAAGCGGTGATAAAAGGGTCATCGGAGGTGGTAGCTGTCATGCATCCGGCAGCAATGGCTTCTTGCCCCACGTAGGCATGGAAAAAGCCACGGATTTTACCGGCCATTTTATACATTTCCTCCGCCTTGAGTTCAAACTGGCGGATGAGCTGCATTACTTCGTACCAGTAGAGATAAGTTTCACGGGAAAATTTCGTCGCCACAGGCTTCTTTTTGAGGGGGCAAATATACAGCTAAAACCCTAAAATCGCAAGTGTTGTGGAACGGGTTATACACAGGGTATTCCGCAGATAAAATCCGGTTAAACAGGCAGTGCCCGGTCGGTGAAAATACCGATTGGGGAGGTGGTGAAATTGCTCTCCTCCGTCAATTCCCGGAGCCAGTTATTCACCGAATCGGCGGGTAATTGCTCTTCGATCCAATTGGCGAAGGTCTCCATGTATACGATAACATCCTCGCGGCGATTTCTTTGGAGCCAGCGAAAACCGCCCGGTAAACGCTCCAGAATGGTCCGGTCGGTGAGGTATTCAAGGTGGTGGATGTCGGTGGGGGTGAGGCCTGCTTCCATCAGTTTTTTCACCAATAGACTTACCGGGGCCTGGGTAATACCACAGTATTCTGCCGCCAGTTCTGTCCATTCTCCCGGTGCTGTATGGGCATAGGTGAGAATTTCCTTCTCATCCAGTCGGGTGATCACCTGCAGTAGGTGTCCGCAATTACAACTACCATGGTGTCCCCAGGCATAGTGGGCACCGTTTTGTAAACGAAGGGCTGTAGCTCTCAATGCATCTACCAGTTCACGTGTTGGTTTGGCCATACAGGTTCAATTTTTCACTCAACAAATATAACCACCGGCAGTTAAAAAAGTTTAATCGGAAGTTTTGGAAGACACTGGCTTGTTCTCCTCCGAAAAGTCTCTCCGACGTAGGAGGAGGACTTTGCGGCTTGACACCAGATCATTTTTATAAGTGAAATCTAAAAAGTGGCAATTCTCTTTCATGCCGCAGGGTCCTCCAACGCTAAAGGTTGGAGAGACCCTTCGGAGAAAAAAGACTTCTTTATCCTTCCTGCATAAATGGGTACTTGTAGTCCGTCGGAGGATCAAATGTCTCTTTGATTGTTCTGGCACTCAACCAACGATAAAGATTCAGCTGACTGCCGGCCTTATCATTCGTGCCCGAAGCACGTGCCCCACCAAAAGGTTGTTGTCCCACCACAGCACCGGTGGGCTTGTCATTGATATAAAAATTACCGGCACTGTCT
>JBJTJJ010000153.1:0-1539 GCA_046095445.1 Sediminibacterium sp. | reverse complement strand
TTTTTAGGTGATGGTCCCCCCCCGGCTTGCCGGGGGGGGAGAACCGGATATCTCTTTTGATACCTAAATATCCTCTTTTGTTACATGAATTACAAGGGTTTGGGGGGAAATTAACATATGCTGCTGACGCTTCGGTCAGCAAGGGTTCGGTAAGCATATATTAGGTCAGCATAGTGGGGTGCTGACGCGGTGGTCAGCACACTTGGGTAGCAATAGAATATATAGGAAAAATAGGGCAATGCATTGCCCATTTTATTATGCCCTACGCTTACTCTAATTAATGATGATGCTGTCGTTCAGAAGTACTTTGGGATTAGCTTCGCTGATCCCAAAGGGGGGGTAGCAATATTATAATGAAGTACAACCTGGGCACAATAGTGCCCGGTTTTTCTTATGCCCCTCCGCTCGCTCAGACACGCGAGTGTCTGGACTCACTTTGGGATTAGCTTCGCTGATCCCAAAGGGGGGGGTAGCAATAGAATATATAGGAAAAATAGGGCAATGCATTGCCCATTTTATTATGCCCTACGCTCACTCGGGTCAAAGACCCGGATTCGCTTATGGCATAATAAAAATGCTGACTTAAAAGTCAGCATTTTTCCTATATATTCTATTGCAGAGAGGAAGGGATTCGAACCCTCGATACGGTTTCCCGTATACACACTTTCCAGGCGTGCTCCTTCAACCACTCGGACACCTCTCTGTTTCCTACGACCTGTTTCAGTCGGGGGTGCAAATTTACGCCTTCCTACCCTATTTTCCGAATATTTCAAGTGCCCGTTGAGAGGTGCGCTCTATCACTTCACTCAACTCGAATCCTTTCACTTCCGCCAGGCGCTGTGCTACTAAGGGTAAAAATGCCGGCTCATTCTTCTTGCCCCGATGTGGCACCGGTGATAAATAAGGAGTATCAGTCTCTACTACCAATGCATCCAAAGAAATGGCATCGGATTGCAACACTTCTGCCAATCCGCTTTTTTTATAAGTCAATACACCGCCTATGCCCAGACAAAAGCCCATGTCAATGATCTTGGTTGCTTGTTCTACCGTTCCTCCAAAACAATGAAAGATGCCCCGGAGTCCGCGTTCTGCAAAGAGAGCAACTTCTTCAATGGTGGCTTCCATCGCCTCGCGGGTATGAATGACCACCGGAAGTTGATATTTCAGGGCCCACTCCATTTGCAGCCGGAAGGCCTCTATCTGCTGTTGATCAAAACTGCGGTCCCAATAACGATCTAATCCGATTTCTCCCACAGCTGCAAACTGTCGCTTCCCCAACCAAGTTTCTACCAACGCAAGCTCATCCTGAAAATTTTCTTTTACGTAACATGGGTGTAGTCCCATCATTGCGATACAATAGTCCGGATATTGCTCTTCTGTTTCCAACAGAGAATCCATTTCCGAACTATCAATGGCAGGCATAAAGATGCGTTGAACGCCGGCTGCCTTTGCACGCTCGATCATGGCGGCCCGTTCCGGCTCGAGTTCCTTTAAATAAATATGGGCATGCGTGTCAATCATTGTAAGGTGCTATTGGTT
>JBJTJJ010000152.1:0-4822 GCA_046095445.1 Sediminibacterium sp. | reverse complement strand
TGGTAACTGGATCCTAATGAACGGCAACCAGACTGCTGTTCTTGCTTTTAGTTATATGATGGAAGCAAGAAAAGCGAAGGGAATAGCTACACCTGATGACATGGTGATCACTACCATCGTGACTACCGAGATGATCAACCGCGTAGCAGAACGCAACGGAGTTGAGTGCTACAATGTTCTCACCGGCTTCAAGTGGATCGCAGAAAAGATCAAAGAACTGGAAGGAAAGAAGCAGTATGTGATTGGTGGGGAAGAGAGTTTCGGTCTGATGATCGGAAGTCTGATACGGGATAAAGATGCCGTAAGTGCTGTTGCCCTGCTTTGCGAAATGGCTGCCTATGAAAAGAGTAAAAGCAGAACCTTATTTGAGAAATTGATTGATCTTTATATCGAATACGGTTTCTACTATGAGAGTTTAATCAGCATCACCAAGAAAGGGATGAATGGTCAGAAAGAAATAGCAGAGATGATGGAAAATTATCGCCAAAACCCGCCGCGGGAACTCGCCGGATCACGTGTTGTTCAACTCCTCGATTATCAATTGCAACAGTCTACGAATCTCCTGACAGGAGAACAACAACCCATTGCATTGCCCAAGAGCAATGTACTCCAGTTCATCACCGCCGATGGTTCAAAAATTTCAGCACGTCCCTCAGGTACAGAACCCAAGATCAAATTTTATTTCAGTGTCAATGCACAATTGCCGGCAAAAGATGCCTATGAAAAGGTATTGGAAGAACTGAAATTCAAAATTAACCACATCATTCGCGATATGCAACTCGCCTGATGATACCTTAGGGGATATGCGGACTTGCTTGCCTCTTTCCCTATATTTGTAACGTTATGACAGTGTACAAAGATGAACTCCGGCACCAGGGTTTGCGGGCCCAGCTGGTGAAGCAGTTGCGGGAGAAAGGAATTACAGATGAAAAAGTTTTGGAGGCGATTCAATCCATTCCACGCCATTATTTTTTTGACAACGCTTTTGAAAAAATTGCTTACGAAGACCGTGCATTTCCAATAGCGGCCGGTCAAACCATCTCACAACCCTATACGGTTGCTTATCAGACTCAGTTGTTGCAAGTAAAACGCAATGAAAAAGTGCTTGAAATCGGAACAGGCAGCGGTTACCAGACTGCAATACTCGCAGCATTGGGCGCAAGGGTTTGTACGATAGAAAGGCAAAAAGAACTCTTTGATACCATTCAAAAATCCTTTCCCTTTCAGCGCCAGTATCCGGGCATCCGATTCTTTTATGGGGATGGATTTTTGGGACTTCCCACCTTTGCACCCTTTGATAAAATACTGATTACCGCAGCAGCACCCTTCACACCACCCATTTTGCTCGATCAATTAAAACCGGGCGGAATCATGGTATTACCCAGAGATGAAGGAGAAAGCCAACGTATGATTCGCATTACCAAGCATGCAGATGGAACCACGCTGGAGGAAAGTTTCGACCAATTTTCTTTTGTCCCCATGCTCACCGGTAAAAACTCTGGAGGAAATAAGGTCGGATAAGTTGAAGTCGCTAATTTCTTTCAAATTATTGGTTCATCATCTCGCTCATGCCTGAACTGGGGTCAGACTTGGTACTCTTCCGCTTGAACAAAGAAGCATCAAACTTACCAAAGCGATAACTGAAATTGATGCGCAATACCTGTGGATCTCTTCTTCGCTCGCTGGTCTGCAAAAAGAATGCACTTTCAGAGTAAGACTGGAACAACTGAGTTTTGAAAATATCATTCATACTCAAAGTCAGCGATCCTGTTTGTCCGTTCTTCCAGGTCCAATCTTTCCGAATGGCCAGATCAACACCATAGCGAGGAAGATTATAACCCTGCGCAGTTGTCTGAGGTCCACCACCCCACATCATACCACCACCACCTCCAAAGCCACCGCGGCCGCCGCCAATACCACCACCACCGGGGGGTAATACTGTGCGTGCCTGGTAATCACCACTCAGTTGAATAGACCATGAATGCTTCAATTTGAAATTATTGATCACCTTGCCAAACCAACTCACCAGATCATTGGAGAATTGTTCGCCGGGTAAATCCGCGCGCAGCGATGAGCTGAATATATTCAGGTTAACAGTCATATCCCAGGACTTAGTCACAGCCATCTTGTTGGTCAGTTCTAATCCGGTTGCAAAACTGTAGTTGGCATTGATATATGTGCTGAAATAAGCACTATCGCCGGGAATCAACGCATTCACATCCCTGTACACATAGCGCGTAATCAGGTTCGAAGTATGCTTGAAGTAAAGGGAGGCAAGGAAGTTGGCATTCTTCTTATAGGTATTATTATAAGATAATTCAAATGAATTGGTGAATTCGGGCTGAAGTCCTGCATTACCTATGTTGACATTCTGCGGATCTGAATAATCCGGAAATGGCATCAACTGGAAGAAGTTGGGGCGATTGATCTTGCGCGTATAATTCAGTTGCAGGTCTTGCTTGTCAGTTAATTTATAGGTAGTAAACACGCTGGGGAAAAGACTGAGCGGGAAAGTTACATTGAACTTCAGGGAATCCTGTCCTTTGGAATTCAACAAAGTACCCTGATAATTCGAACTTTCAACCCTCAATCCCAACAAATAGCTCCACCTGCCTTTCTTAAAGCGGTAAGTTGTATAGGCAGCCCAAACTTCATCATGGAATTTATAGCGGCTGCTGATTCCGGGTACCAGTTCATATTTGCCCGTGGTATTATTAAAGCGAAACTGGTCGTTGATGCTGCTATTGTCTCTGATGGCAGCACGCAACCCGGCTTCCAGTTTCGAATCATCCGTGAGCGGATTTTCATAATCAGTCTGGAAGGTGTAAAAACGATTGTCGCCATTGGAATTATTCAGCTGTAGCAGGGGGTTACCTTTTACAAATGCTTCGGGCGTATAAGTTTGAATCTTGATCTGACTGCTACCATTGCTGTTGCTGGAGTTGAAGTTGAAGTCCGCAGAAATATTATGTCCGTTTTTGGCGAAGTTATGTTTGAAACTGAGCTGTGTTCCGAG
The DNA here is from genome assembly GCA_046095445.1 of Sediminibacterium sp. Taxonomy (GTDB): domain Bacteria; phylum Bacteroidota; class Bacteroidia; order Chitinophagales; family Chitinophagaceae; genus Sediminibacterium. Next base: position 1,806 of record JBJTJJ010000152.1, on the reverse strand, counting down.
GTTCTCAAATTCACGGTTACTGAAATTGTTGATGAGGTTATAGGAAGCAAAATTTTGCTTGATGATAGAATCCACCCGCTGATTTTGTTCACTCTCAAAACGTCCGCGATTGTAATTGGCTGCGATGGAAAGTGTGTTCCGGTTATCAAGGAAGATATCCAGACTTCCACGGAAAAATTTGAACTGACCATCATTCACACTGTTCATGAATGTACTGACTTTATTAGGTGCGAAGGTTAGCAGGTTTTCTCTGTCGATACTACTCGAAGAAAGTGATCTGAATTCGTTGAGGTTCGCACTTAACCCAAGGTTGATCTTGTTTTGGCGAAGATTGATATCACCACCCAGGTTTACTTTTCCGCGTGAATCTATGCCTGTTCTTATACCGCCATTGTATCCGATTTTTTTATTCTTCTTAAGAACAATGTTCAATATACCTGCTGTGCCGCCTGATGCATCGAATTTTGCCGAGGGATTCGTTATCAATTCTACCTTGTCAATGATATCGGCAGGAATCTGATCGAGCGTTAAGGTAGTGGGTCTGCCATCTACAAAAAGGGTAGGGGCAGCATTGCGAAGAGTAACATTTCCGTCTATGTCAACATTTAAGGAGGGTATATTCTTCATCACCTCAGCAGCCGTTTGTCCGGTACTATTCAGGTTTTTATCTACGGTAAAAATCTTGCGGTCAATTCCTAATTCTAACAAGGGTTTGGCAGAAGATGTAACAGTTACTGCAGCCAGGGTCGCTGAGTCGCCAGTTAATTTTATATTCCCCAGGTCTTTATCGATCATGCCCATCATCTGCTGAAAATTTCCCCCTGCAGGTGGCATTTTCATTCCAAAACCAACAGTTTGTGTCAGCGGCTTATATCCCAGACTACTCACTTTCAATTGAAAGTTGCCGAATACTGATAAATTCTCAAAACTAAAATCGCCCACTGCTTTGGTGATCTGTGTATTCAAAATCACCTGTTTCATTTTTTTAGTGACCGTATCGAATTTGTTGCCTATCAGTTGAACCGTAGCGCCATCAATTCCCTTTCCTGTCTTATCATCTACGATCTTTCCGTACAAATGACCAATGTTCATGTTCTGTCCACCCGCCCCTGAAGGTCTGCCGCCACCGGGAAATTGAGCCATCAAAGCTGAGGCTGTGAATGTGAAAACCAGGGTCAGTTGAATAATTTTTTTCATATATATCTACTTAACGATGCAAATTTCGGACAGAATTGTCATTTAAAAAGGGGATCAATGGACAAGCGGTTCTATGACAACTGTAAATGGATAAAGTTGAAAAAAGGGGGGTATAAAGCCCTTTTTTATCGGTGATTAACCTAAGATGGTAAGAAAAACCTGTAGTAAACCAATCACAAACCCCAGAATTCCACCAATGATTTCAACGAATCGGAATTCCTTTTGCATGATACTCATCAGAATCTGCTCCATTTTGTCGGAGGAAAATCCGGCAACTTTTTGGGTAACAATGGCTTCCAGGTCCAGCTGGTCTTTCAATGTATGTACATACGCTTCCATGATTTCAGGAAAAAGCACCTCCAGTTGACGCACAAAAACCCCTTTGAGTTCCTGGATGGTGCCCTCACCAATGAACATGCTGATCAACGGCATTTGTTCGGGTAACTGCTCCCGCAAGAACCGGTCGATGTGTTTTTCAATCAAGGGCATCACCGATTTCAGATTCGATGGATGAGTGATTTTGGTGGAGATATCAGTAAAAGACAGCAATTCATCCGACACCAGTTTTCCCAATCTGGCAGCAAATACCTGTTGCCTTTTGGGGAAGAT
>JBJTJJ010000151.1:0-5294 GCA_046095445.1 Sediminibacterium sp. | reverse complement strand
AGGATAATAAATATATGTGGGGCGGTAAGCCAATTACGACAGATATTATCATTCAAAATCATACAAGTCGTCAACTCTCCATTCAAAGAGATATTTTTGAACAAACCTATCTTTTACAAGATAGTTTACGCAATTTGCAATGGCGTATTACTGAAGAAAAGAGGGAAATTGCTGGTTTTGATTGCAGAAAAGCAGTAACCCGCATCTGTGATTCGGTATATGTTGTAGCTTTTTATACTGATCAGATTCCGGTTAGTAGTGGTCCTGAAAGTTTTGGTAATCTACCCGGAATGATACTAGGTTTGGCGGTACCCCGGTTATCGATTACATGGTTTGCAACACGAGTTGAACTGACAACACCTACAGCCCAGAAGTTACAACCAACACTCAAGGGTAAAAAAACCAATTGGGTTAAGTACAATGCCGATTTGCAAAAAGCCATGAAGGATTGGGGAAAAGATGGAGCCCAGAATATTTGGAAGTTTTCACTGTAATGTAGTGATATATTTATGTTCATATTTTCATCCCCATCTTCCACCCAGATTATGGAAAAGTTTCACTTGTGTTACCCTACTTCGTTGATAAATTTTGATTAAAACTTTGTAATAAAAAACCCGGCACTTAGTCCGGGTCTTTACTATGAGGTAATGAAAATGTAACTGACTTTTATTATTGAATTTTCGTATTGAATTCAACTTCCAGATCGGTAGATGACTTGGTGCTGTTCACCGGGTCATTGGCTGCTTTGCCTGGAGGGTTACCTCCGTAGTGGCGCAGGGTGATTTTAATTTTCCCTGTTGCAGCAGCTCCGCTCACCCAATTGCTAGTCAGTCCAAGTGCCACACCATTGGCATCATTGTCTAGTCCGGACACAGTTATGTTGCTGCCTGCAGCTGGTTCATAATAAAAACGGTGGGAAGTGGCCTCCTGTTTTATTTCATTGGTTATGTCTTTTGCCGGATTTACAGTTTTATTCAATAATTGCAGCGAAACATTGTAAGATTTGTTCGGCTGTAATACGATTTCTTCCTTAGTTGGTTGGTTTCCTCCCGGCCCATCGGCATCATCGTACTGAAATACCAGATTGTTACCACCTCCCACCGGCGCGAATGTGAGACGAAGGGTGGTAATCACTTCCTCATCGTTGGGTTCTTCCGCATCCTTCTTACAGGAAACAAGTACTGTTGTCAACAGTAGGAACATTGCGAGTAATTTTTTGATTTGCATGGTCATTTTGTTTTTGATTTAATATAAAGGGTTATAATTCTATTTTTAATCGAATGCTGGCATTGATGCCCTGTTCATCGGTGAAGTAGCGCATGCTATTCAGGTAATCCCGATAAATGGTATTCAGCAGGTTTCTGATGCCAATACCAATAGTCACAAGTTTCCTGAACACTTGAATAGTTGTTCCGGCATTGAAATGAAGTAGGTGATATGCCGGAGGAGGTTCTTTGTAGTCTTGCTTGGTAACAGCATTGTCGGGAACCCTGTTTTGTTGCATTACGTGCAACCATTCCAGTGATACATATTTGTTAGTTAGGCTTCCTTTGCCCGGAATTTGCCAGGTCCATTCATTGCTCAACCGATTGGCGGGCATCCAGATCAGCCAGTCATTCGCCGTTCTGTTGCTTGCTGCGAGAAAAGAATAACGGGTTATCCATTCTATATTCTTCACAGGTTTGATCCAGGCAGATGCGTCAAAACCTCTGAGGGTGGCATTTGTCTGGCGGTAGGTGATAAGTGGGAAAGCTCCACTGATCGTTAGTACTGGTGTTGCTGGTTGTGGTTGCTGGTAAATAAAATGATTAATCCGGTTGATATAGCCCAGTAGGTCCCATCCAAACTTTCCTTCGGGGTGATTGAAACGGATGCCAACAGTAGTATGCAGCGACTCCTCGGGGCGCAAACCAATATCACCTCTTTCATAAGTAGCAGTTCCATGATGGATACCGTCACTCAGGAGTTCATTCACATGAGGGGCTCTGCTCGATAATGCGGATGATACATAGAAATTCCAGCTATTATCTGGAGAATATCCCGCATAGAAAGATGCAGCAAAGGTGGTGAATCTGAAATCATAATTAATCGTATCACTATTGAACTTCAGGCGTGTTGTGGCAATGTCTTTGTTGTCAAATCTAAGTCCTGCTTGCAAATCCCACTCGTGTTTTTTCCATTTTTCTATGTAATAAGCTCCATACGACAGAGACGTATAAGCAGGGATGAAGTATCTGCCGGAGTAACTATTGTTTTGTTGTTGGAAACTGATGCCACCGATACCGCTTAAATAATTCTTTTTAGGATGCTCCCATGTCAACTCTTGAGAAAGCGTATAAATTTGCAAGTCCATCTGTGGTCTGGTAACGGCAGGATTGCGCACTACGTCAAATTCTTCTCGTTGATTGAATTGACCTGCCAATTGCAATGTAAAACGATGTTCATTTTTTTGTAGAACGGATTTGGACTTGATGAGGTGGTGTATGACCTGCTGTGAGGGGCGTCTTATCTGATAGGTTTGTTCCCCTAAAAAGACATCGGCCGGGCGATTGGCTGCGATAGCAGTCTCCATATCAGTTAAATTGCCAATGTGTGATCCGGAGAATATTCCTATTCGGGTAGAAAAATGACTATAGAAAAGTTCTGTAGAAAAATTATTTCTTTTCCAACCCAGGGTCAATGAAACGTTTTTTTCTTCGCTTCCTGTATTATTCAGGCGGTAATTGGGAGTTGCTACAGTTCCCCCTTGTTTGTAGGTTCCTTGTAGGCGGAAGCTGAAATCAGGAATGTTGGTAAGCGATTGTTCATGGACAGCAGAAACAACATATTGAAGATTGTTGCTGAAAAATGCAGTATTAATTTCAGTTCTTTTTCCAGGTAGTACTCCTAATGCTTTGGGCTCAACCAAAACGACGCCACCAATTGCATCCGAACCATAGCGGAGTTCATCCACTCCTTTGATCACTACTAATTTATCTGCAATGAAGGGATCTATTTCCGGTGCATGTTCATTTCCCCATTGCTGTCCTTCCTGCCTGACACCATTATTGATGGTTAGAATGCGATTGCTGTGCAATCCATGGATAACAGGTTTGGCAATAGCCGATCCGGTTTGTAGTAAAGTAACACCATTGATCTTACTTAGTGCATCTCCTAATGTTCCACCCCTGCTCTGTTCCAGTTGCCTTTCGGTAATTTCTTTTTTAAATCCTGAGTTTCTAATACCACGCTTTACATCTACTGTTACTTCCTGCAGGTCACTATGGATGCCTGTCATAAAGATATCGAGGTGAAGATCTTTTTCCAGGGATATCTTTCTCTCAATTTTTTCACAGCCAACATGGGATATGATCAGGGTGTATTTTCCGGCACAAATTGCTTCTATGATAAAGTCCCCTTTTTTATCTGTTGCTACCTGTCTTCCGGTTTCCTTTATTTGAATAGTTGCTGCAATCAATTTTTCTCCTGTGGCTGATTCCTCAACATGACCTGTCAGTTGTAAACGACAATCTTGCCCCCACAATCCAAGTGTAGGAAAAAAAGTTAGGAGCGAGTATATAAGAAATCGAAGCATTATAAAATGGTGAAGACCGGAAAGACAGTATTAACTACTGCATAAACTCAATGCTGCTCAGGTTGAGCAGGTACCGAATGAAATAATCGGAATTCAAGAGAGGGAAGGAGGGCCTCTTTTCGCGGGATTGCCGGGGAATGGCAAGGAAATGAAGTCAATAGGTTCTGATGTAAAGGGAGAAAAAAATTCCTTTACCGACGATAGAATGAGTATTGCTTCATTGTTATGATGGCTATAATGGTGAGAGCAAATTTTACAAGTGCTACCACTTTCTACATCCCATGTGGGAGTGTTCTGGTCTTTAACCGTAACTTTTGAAGTAGCCGGGTATGATAATTCGTGGTGATGCCACCATTGGGTGGGAGTAATAACAAAACCGTACAGCAATATCAAACATGCTGTAAGCCATTGTCTGTATGTTCCTGTTTTTCCCACTAAATGCAATAATGTTGCAAAATTACATTTTTTTTACATTCTACCACAAAAAAGCCTGGGGAGCACTACCATTTCACTTTTTTCCCAGGTGCAGTGAGATGTAAAAGTTTCTTCCTGCAGCTGCGATCCCGGAACTATAGGGTCTATAACTCTGATCTGTAATATTTTCCACCCCTGCCCCGATTTTTGCCCATTCTCTGCATTGCCAGTTCAAAGAAAAAGTGAGCGTATACCAACCCGGTGAGTATGGGTTTCCGGCTGCATCCTTTGCATAAATAGCTGTTTTGACACGTTCTTCGGCATTGAGTTGTTCAAAGCTTACTTCTCTGCAATACAATGCAGCAGCCTGAAAAGTTATGTTCTTTTTTCTGTAGGTAAATCTGCTCATACCGAAACCGGGCGCAGCATGTCTGGCCTGACTGATTTCTCCGTTAGGCATTTCCTCCCTGCCAGATTGAAAATTATAGCGGGTAAGCAAACTAAATTCCGGTGAAAAAATCAGTTCTATTCCTGCCTGTATTCCTGCAATTCGGCTGAAGGAAGCATTTTGTATGGCATAGACCCTGCTCATGGTTCCATTGAACAAAATACTATCGCTGCTATTAAATGTAAAAGGCCTTCTGACCAAAGCATTTTGGAGTCTGGTATAGAAAAGGTTCATGTCTAGTTTCGCAAAAGTTCCGAAAATCTTGATGATTCCAAGTTCAGCATTATTGGCTATTTCTGCACGTAAGGATGGGTTAGGAACCACCACTTCTCCTCTGACAAAATCAAAGAGCTTTCCCATATCATCTACATTAGGGGCCCGAAATCCCTTGCTCCAATTGAATTTTATAGTTATGTCTTTTTTAGGTTTGTAAACACCACCTAAGCTATAGGTTATTGCCTGGTTGTTTAATTGTGCATTGGTAAAGGGGAAGGGATAGAAAGCTAAAAGTTTAGAAAAGTCTGCATCGAGGTGAAATGAATTAAGCCGCAATCCCCCCTGGATGAGTAATTGATCAGAGATAAAGTGCTGGTAATTGGCAAATGCAGCAAAGCTCTTCCAATAAGATGCGGGGTATCTGTCAGGAACCGGAATAGGGTTCCCATTTCTGATATCTAAACCACTTCCAAAAGAACTTACTTTGTTCTGAACAAACTCTATCCCATAAAATAATTCATGGCGGTTGATTTTTTTCTCAAAGTCGGCATTGAAAGAGTAGGCATTTACTTTTTCGAGATTGGTCCTTAGTCTAAAGGCATTGAGTCCTCTGTCAATTCTACTTTCTTCAAAAAATTGATG
>JBJTJJ010000150.1:0-1860 GCA_046095445.1 Sediminibacterium sp. | reverse complement strand
CAGTAATGCTCTTGTTTTCTTGTTTGACCATTGGTTAGTTGCAGGAGTAAAGTTCTATCATTAGGCAAAAGGGCAACTGAATTCGTTGCTTTTGTTAGTTGAAATGTTTTTAGCGGACCGAAATTTTGGGATGCACTGATTGCATATCTACCGTTCACCATCAACTCAATCAAGGCTTTACCATTGCCCCCGACGTAAAAACCGGACTTCCCGGGTGAGAGTGGTTGGAAAGATTTTCCATTGCCCATCAATATCATTCCATTGAGTGCATCATTTCTGCCCAAAGAAGGTGCCATGGAAAATTCATTTCCATTTACTAAAAGATCGAGATACCCATCTTCATCAATATCTCTGGCAACAATCCCATATACAGATGCCATTTGTGCTTCAGCCGGTAATGCATGCATTTCAAATTGTAGTCCGCCTTTGTTTTCAAACCAGCAGGTATTGAAATTAACCGCATTCAATTGCAGGGCATCACGGAGAATTTCAGGAGGAAAAATTTCCTGCATGGAAGTTTTGGCATAGATGCTATAATTCGTAAATCTTTCCTTCATGATGGTCATCTCCTTGATGAAGTCATCTCTTCCGGCTACAGGAAACTCTTTGATGTCAGATTGGTTGCTGAGGTTATTCAATTGGTAGTGACTTACGATCGCATCAAAGCTGGTATTGTTATCAAAATCTTTGGCATAGATTCTGGCGGGGTATTGCGGACTGGCTTTTATGTACCCGTTTTGGCCATAATTTCCAGCTATATAATCCATATCACCATCATTGTCTATATCAGCAGCAGTTATACTGTTCCACCAGCCGCTTTCCTTTTGCAAAGGTGTTTTTTGAAGATTCCAGGAAGTTCCATTTTTCTTTAGGACCTGTATTCCTCCCCATTCTGTTGTGATCAATAATTCAGTAGTACCATCATTGTCAGCATCCGACCAAATGGCATCTGTCACCATTCCGATTTGCTGTAATTCAGGTGCCAGTTGTGCAGTCACATCAGTGAATTGTATTTTTCCATTTTGGCTGTCATTTCTCAATAAAAAACTACTGGTAGCGGCTGGGTATCTTCCCGGAATGAATCTTCCACCAATAAAAAGATCGAGGTCGCCATCGTTATCAAAGTCTGCTGCCTTTACACAACTTTTAGTTGCTCTGTTGTCGGGTATTGCATTAGCTACTTCACTGAATTTCCCTTTTCCATCATTTTGATAAAAATGATCGAGATATGCTTTTGATTGCGGTTCATTTTCTCCTCCCCCCGATGCAATATAGAGGTCAAGATCTCCATCCCCATCAGCATCAAAAAGGCAGAGACCGGCATCATCCTGGTATTTGATTTCATTACTGTTGCTGATTGGACTTTTCAAAAACTGTCCGTTTTTTTGTTGCAGGAAAACTGTTGCATAATCAGGTGACCCACCCCCAACAATTAAATCATGTAATCCATCTCCATTGAGATCACCTGCTGCCAGAGAAGGACCATACTGTGTCAGCTTGTGTGGCATCAGACGCTGGATGTTGAAATCAATGAAGTCAACTTGTTGATCCAGGTATTCAAGCCCGGCACTTCTTGTAACTTCCTGAAATAAAGTGTTGGTCTCTCTGAGATTAAAATCAAATACTTCTTGATTGCCTGTTTGGCGAATCAACAAACGGGTATTGGTTGCCGGTTGAAGAATGGTTTGTTTCTGGTGGTTGGGCCAGATGATGACAACGGAATCTACATTTTTATTGTTTCCCATTCCAAAGTGCGCCATGTTCTCAATGCTTGACATATAGCCTCTGTAAGGAGTATATTCATATACCTGCTTGTTTTTTCCTTGATACATGTGTACAAAAGCGCCCAAGGCATTTCTA
>JBJTJJ010000149.1:0-3167 GCA_046095445.1 Sediminibacterium sp. | reverse complement strand
ACCATTCGGGCTGGGTATTTCATAGAGCCGGTCCTAACCTTAGCGGGAAAATGAGAAAAGTGATGACCATTATTTATATGGATAGTGAAATGAAACTAAAGGCACCTTCCAACAGCAACCAGCAGGCAGATTGGGATACCTGGTGCCCCGGAGCAAAAATTGATGAAGTCATAGATACAGCCATAAATCCGGTACTTTTTAGTTCGCCGGAACACTGAGCTATTCTAGAGATTAAATAATTACTAATTTTTCCAGCATGAAAAAGAAGGGCTTTACTAGCAGGCGCAATTTCATCCGGCAATCAGCAACACTTGCTGCCGGAATATCGATTATTCCACGACATGTTCTCGGAAAAGGTTTTATTGCACCCAGTGATCAACTTACCAAAGGTATTATTGGCGTAGGAGGAATGGGAAGAGTGCATATCGGATATCCGGATACACGGTTGGTGGCAGTCTGTGATGTAGACAAAACGCATATTGCAGCAGCAGAAAAAGCCGCAGGTCAAAAAATTAAAACCTTTCATGACTTCCATGAACTGATTGCGCTGCCGGAAGTCGACATTGTTCACATCGCTACCCCCCCTCACTGGCATGCGCTCATGAGCATTACAGCAGCAAAAGCAGGAAAAGATATCTGGTGCGAAAAACCTATGACCAGAACCATCGGCGAAGGACTGCGGGTGAAAGAAGCCATTCAACAAAACAAACGCATGTTTCGCCTGAATACCTGGTTTCGTTTTAAGGATACTTTTTACGGCATGAATACAACCGTAAAACCCATCAAAAAACTGGTAGAGTCCGGACTATTAGGATGGCCACTTACAGTAACAGTTAGCAAGGCCACCGGTTTTGACTGGAAATTTTATTGGATAGGAAAAACTGATTTGACAGAACAACCTATCCCTGCTGAACTGGACTATGACAGGTGGTTAGGGCCCGCTCCTTATAAACCTTATCACCCTCACCGGGTTCATGGAACCTTTCGCGGCTATTGGGATTATGATGGCGGTGGACTAGGTGATATGGGACAACACTATATGGATCCCATCCAGTACTTTTTAGGGAAAGACGATACCAGTCCGGTAAGGGTGGAAGTAGACGCAGAGCAACAACACTTTGATGCCTGTGGCACTTTTAGGAAGATAACTTATACCTATGCAGATGGTTGCAAAATTATATTAGATGGGGAAAGCAAAGATGCTAAAACACCTTATATTGAAGGACCAAAAGGTAAATTATTTGCCGGCTTTCAATCAACCATACCCAATCTCATGGAAAAAATTGCTGCCATGCCGGACCCAGAACCGCAAATGACAGATTTTGTCGAAAGCGTAAAAACCAGAATACCATTTGCGTTGAATGAAGTCAACGGTTTCCGTTCCTGTACCCTGATTAATATGGGAAAAATCGCCCTGCAATTAGGCAGAAATCTTGACTTTGACCCCCAAAAGATGCAATTCATACAAGATGATGCAGCCAACCGAATGATTAATCCGCCAATGAGGGGCTCGTGGCACTTATAATACTATTGACAAGATGAAAAAAATTATACTACTCTCGCTGTTGTTGTCCTCCTACGTGATCGGTGTATCACAGGAAGATGCTGTTAGCAATGTGCTAAAGTCTTTCCCCTATCAGCAAGCAAAAGATATTTCTCCCGTATTGTCATTAATGGATCAATGGGATAAAAAGGAATGGATGCAGCTCATCAGTAATCTTGAACAGGAGAAAAAGTTGATAGCTGCAGAATATGCTATCACTGCCTATGTCAACCATGCCACGCTTCATTCCGATTTGAATTCAAAAATCACATCACATCTTAGTGCTGGGTTAAAAAACATCACCACCAACGCAGGAAATAAATTCCTTTTACAACAACTTTCGCTACTCGGAAATGATCAATCAATTGCATCCATGCGGCCCTTACTCAAGGATGCAGCATTGGCAAGTGATGCTGCACGAACTATAGCAACAATCGGAGGTCCGATCGCAGATAAGGTTTTGAAAAAAGCTGCCAAATCCTCCAATCAGATTGAAAAGGCGGCAGCTCAATCAGCACTGCAATATTTATCTGCCACCAATACTACTATTCCTGAAAAAGTTACAAAGACAAACGTACTACCGGAAAATCAGGTACAACAACTTTTACAGTTGCAGGATCAAATGGAAAAAGTCAATCATCTCTTCCAAAAAAAACAAATCCTATCAGCGGCAGGAAAAATCAAGGGTATCCGGGCATTGGCCTTTACAAGGTCATTTCTTAACGACCCTCAACTACAGTCTTTTGTTGCACCAGTGGTAATTCGACAAGCATTAAATGATCCGACGCTAAAAGGGCCGCTGGTAGCACAATGGATGCTGGAAGCACAACAGATATTAAAAGGAGAAGACAGTGCTCAATTGATGAAATTGGCGCAGTCACATGCCAATACTATTCAGCAGGAACCAGGATTTATTTCCCTCTTCAATGGAAAAGATTTATCAGGCTGGCAGGGACTGGTAGGAAATCCTATCAGTCGTTCCAAAATGACACCCGAGCAACTCGCAACTGCTCAAGCCAAAGCAAATGAATCAGCCGGCAAGGATTGGGTAGTAAAAGACGGACTGCTGATTTTCACCGGTCACGGTGACAATCTTGCCACCATAAAAAAATATCGAAATTTTGAAATGTGGGTGGATTGGAAAATAACTGAAAAAGGAGATGCCGGTATATATCTAAGGGGCAGCCCGCAGGTTCAGATCTGGGATACCAGCAGAAGAGAAGTGGGTGCTCAGGTCGGTTCCGGTGGACTGTACAATAATACAATACATCCTTCGAAACCTACCCAGGTTGCAGATAACCCGATTGGAAGCTGGAATACTTTTCGCATCATCATGCGGGGTGAAAAAGTAACCGTCTACTTGAATGGGAAAAAAGTTACCAATGAAGTAACCCTTGAAAACTATTGGGATCGCAAGCAAACAATTTTTCCGGAAGAACAGATTGAACTGCAGGCACACGGCACTTACGTTGCCTATAGAAATATCTTTTTAAAAGAACTGCCCGATGAGGAGGGGCTCCTGGACTCCAGAGAAAAAGCAGAAGGGTTTTATCCGCTCTTCAATGGCAAAGACCTGACCGGCTGGACTGGCAATTTGAATGGCTATCAGGCGGAGGATGGAATG
>JBJTJJ010000148.1:0-5477 GCA_046095445.1 Sediminibacterium sp. | reverse complement strand
TCCTTACCCAGGCGACACATCATATCGTAATACATAGCTATCTTGTAAGCCCCTTTGTATTCCCCTACCCTATTATAAACGTTTTTGTTCACCCACCAACCGGGATGAGAAACACTGCGCATGCCACGGTACAATTTAGCGGCTTGGAATGGCTTTCCGACTTCCACCCAATGCCCTGCCCGTTTCATCACGATTTTTCCTGAAATCCAATCAGCAGTGGGATTTTGTTGTATAAATTCAGCCATCTGTTCCAATACTTTTTCATGCAGGAGTTCGTCTCCCGAATTCAATAACTGAATCATACCATCACCAGCGAGCCGAATGCCTTTGTTAAAAGCGTCAGCTATTCCTTTATCGCACTCATTGATTAATTTTCTATATGAAGGCAAGGGATGTTCAGAGAACCAGTCCGCAATTGCACTGTCAGTAGATCCATTGATGATCCAATGTTCATCCGGTAAACGGGTTTGCTTATCTACGGATGCACAGGTACTCTGTACATCAGAAAGATTGTTGAAACAAATGGTGACAAGAATCAAGCGCATATCAGTTAATTGCAAAATCTAAAAATGAGTTTTTTATTTAATTCCATTTTTACTATGGCAGAACTTTTTCATTAGCTGGAATCAATTAATAGACTTGTAAATAAAAAGTTTTCAGAGACTGAAGAAAGAAAATCAAAATTTTATTTTATATTCAAGATTGAGAATAAAGCCCCTGGTTAATCCATCCGGTCTTACATCTCTTACAACAAAGGGAGTACCCACATTTAATTGCAAACTATTGGTGGCATTGAATACATAATCAAAAAACAAATTTCCATTTAAAGTGAGCCCCTTCGATCCCTGAATGTCAGTTAATCGATTCAACTCATCCCTGAACTGATCATTACCCAAATGATAGATTGGTAATAAACTGGCAGTCATTTTCAATTTAGAATGGAGAGTCAACGGATAGGCAATTCTGACCAGCACATCACCTTTCCTGGAATATTGATTGGTGGACTGAAATTTTCTTAAAGGAGAATTGATTGGGTATTGGGAAGCCAGGAATTGGTTGCTGTTTTGACTCAATGGTTGTTGAATGGCAGCAACCAATTGAATCTTGTTGAAATTATATCCAAGACCAAAAATTAAATCGAATGTGCCGAGACTGGACTGGTAGTCCATCGGGAGAGGTAAATTATTACGGGATTGACTAGATTGTGAAAAAGGAATTTTGGTTCCAACAGTCATTTGCAATTGATTGGTCAATCTGTAATTCAGATTAAGAAACAAATCGGAAAGGGAAAAAACGGAAATGTTATTCCCGGATTGTCCCAGGAAGGTTATTTTAGCATCCAATGCTACTTTAGCAGAAACCTGCCGGTAAAATTCAACATAGTTTCCGTAAACTGAAATGGAGTTATCTGCACTCCCGAAAAAACCTCCGATTTTCAAATGGTTTTTCCCCTTTTTTGCGCTGTCGGCCAACTGTGGTTTAAAGCTATTGATGGTGCAAAAACCTGCATCACTGCAACCCTGTGCATTACCTGTATACGAAATTACGATGGCCAACGACCAGAGTATTGAAAAGAAAATAAGCTTCTGATTCATGATTTTTTCTGTGGAATTGATATCGACGGGATTCAGCAGTAATTTACAAAAAATCTATGTACTCGTGAGCTGCGAAAGATTTTCCATGAATAGTTGCATGCCTTTCTTTTTCTGTTCGTCGAGTGTAAAGCTTATATTTTGAGTGAAGTATACTTCCGGATCATAGGGCTGTGTAGGTAATTCCGTCAATAAATCCTTCCAGTGCTCCACCCCCCATAATAAAGCTGCGTTGAAGGAATCGGAGAAAGAAGTTGGTAATGGCTTAACGGCAGCCCACACAGCAAAAACAAAGGGGAGACCTGTATAAAGCGTCCATGCTTCGGCGAGATCGTATCGGTAAGGAAAGGTATGGAAGAGTTCTAAAGCACGATCCCCGATCACAACAGCAGCGGTTGTACCTTGTATTTTCCCAAGGAAATCTGCTCCGGTTGCCGGTTCCAAATTGGGCTGAAGCTGCCAGTAGTCCTTGAGTAGAATTTGTGCCAAAGCTACCGAAGTATTACTTTGATAGTCCAATATAAGCCGCGTTACCTGTTCAAGCGGAACCTGGCTGAAAATAGCGACAGAAGCGACAGCACCGGTAGATCCAATACAATAGTCCGAAACAACCCTGGCCCCCGGTATACGTTGCAAAGCAGCAACCGGTATAAGACCGATATCAATTTTATTCGACAACAGCTGATCTGCTACTGCCGAGGGGTAATCGGATGTCAATAGTATTTCCGGCCGATTAGGCGCATGGGTAAGTCCGTAAACAAAAGGTTGGGTATTCAAATAGTTCACTGCACCAATTCGGATGGGATCCACCGGCTAAAATTTTTGCAAAGAAAAACAATTCCCGTCAGGGAAAAGCCAAAAACAAAGGAAAAACCAACATTACTTGAAAACCGCCTTGGCTGCTTTATCTTTGTGCATCATTCAAATTGCCTAATACGGCTTTCATGGAACTTACTCCACTTACCGCCATCTCCCCTATTGATGGCAGATACCGCGAACAAGTATCACCGCTGGCTCCCTATTTTTCTGAATGGGGACTGATCCACTACAGGGTTCGAGTAGAAATTGCCTATTTCTTTTTTCTGGCTGATCAAAAGCTATTTGTACTTCCTGCAGTTGTCAAGCAACATTTTCAACAATTGGAAGCCAATTTTGGTCCAGCAGAGGCAGCCGCGATCAAAAAAATTGAAAGCATCACCCGACATGATGTTAAAGCAGTAGAGTATTTTCTGAAAGAAGAACTTAAAAAAGCCGGTGGCGAACATTTACAAGAATGGATTCATTTTGGCCTCACCTCACAGGACATCAATCATACAGCAGTTCCTATGAGTTGGAAAGACGCCTTAAATGATGTCTATATCCCCGCAGTGGAACTACTGCAAAAATTAATTCAACAACAGGCAAGAAAATGGAAAGATGTGCCGATGCTGGCAAGAACACACGGACAACCGGCATCTCCTACCCGATTGGGCAAAGAGTGGAAAGTTTTCCATGAAAGGATTTTGACTCAATTACAATTGCTGGCATCACTGCCGCATACAGGCAAATTCGGCGGAGCCACGGGTAATTTCAATGCGCACCAGGTAAGTTTTCCTGAAAAGAACTGGCCACGGCTGGCAGATAAATTCGTTCAGCGATTGGGTCTAACCAGACAACAGTTCACTACACAAATTGAGCACTACGATATGTTAGCTGCACAACTTGATACCATCAAACGTATCAATACTATACTGATAGATTTTAGCAGGGATTGCTGGACCTATATCAGTATGGAATATTTTCGCCAGCAAACCAAAGCAGGTGAAGTGGGATCTTCAGCTATGCCCCATAAAGTAAATCCGATTGACTTTGAAAATGCAGAGGGGAATCTGGGAGTTGCCAATGCCCTGCTCGAGCATTTATCAGCCAAGTTGCCTATTAGCCGTTTACAAAGAGACCTAACAGATTCTACGGTTCTAAGAAACATAGGTGTTCCTATGGCGCATAGTTTACTGGCAATTCACTCCATCATGAAAGGAATGAATAAGCTACTACTCAACAGGGAAAAGATGGAAGATGACCTGAATCAAAACTGGGCGGTAGTAGCTGAAGCCATACAAACCATTTTACGAAGGGAACAATATGCCGGGGCTTATGAATCACTCAAAGAATTAACCCGCGGCAAAGAAGGTATTACGCAAAAAACACTGCACGCTTTTATTAAACGGTTACCCGTAAAAGCAAAGGTCAAAAAAGAATTGTTATCTATCACACCAATGAACTACACAGGTGTACATCCATCTTTTTAATAATTATTTTCCGAACTTACACTGGCGCTACAACTTCAGTAGCATGTATCCCCTGCGCTGGTAAGTACTGATAGCTGTCATCGCGGAAAGCGCTATTTCCAACTCGGGGGCAATAGTTGCAGGATCGATATTTCGCTTTACCATCGATTGTGCACATACCAATAAGCGAACACCCGCCTGCTTCAGCGCACTAAACAGTGGCAAATTAGGATTGGGAACATTGTATTTGCGCAGATAAACAGAGTCATGTTGCAAAAACATGGCTGCAGGACCATGTATTACTGCTACGATATGAAGTCGCTCAGGAGATACACCACCCAGCACGTGCAGGTTAGCAATGGAAGCAATCTTCTCGAGCAATTCATGCAACTGTTCAGGTTTTGGATTGTCGGTATTTACTTCTACTACGATATTATAGGTTTGACCGGGATCAGGTTTTTCAACAGGTAAGGCAATAGCACTTACACCCCCGAAGCCTTTAACATGGGGGTACACTTTTTGGGATTGTCCGGCAATCCAGATAAAAAACAGGAGGACAAACAAGCAATATTTCATGAAATAATATTTCCTACAAGATACTGAAATATCAAGCGCAGATAAACTAGTGGTTGTAGATGGGATAAAACCTATCAGGTTTTGCTTCCCTGAATTGACGAAGCAATGTTCGTATCATTTCATTTTCCGGGTAGGGCGTTAATTTGTGGCGCAACGTTTCTATTTTTTCATCCGGTTGCCAATGAATAGATTGACTCATACCATAAAATTTTCCTTGTTCTACAAGAATAAGTCCTTCCTCATCACGAATTACATAATTGGCTTGTTGTTCTTCCAGGTGGAGTAAGGCTTGAGCCACTTTAAAATTATATTCCTCCGGAAGGGGTAAAGGATTGGATGGAATCTTTTCCAAATAGCAGAGAAAGGGATGTAGGTCAAAAGTTTTTGTCAATTTCCAAAGTGTTCTATGCGCATCTGCCTGAAGTCCGAAAGAGCAGACTGGCGTCAAAAATTTATTTTTTTTATCGATGGCCAGTCGACGAAAACCTGCTGCATCGGTATAATGATAGATGGACCAGGCAGCTTCGAATCTTTTTTGGCTTTTGTTGAAAGCTGGCCAAAGCCGCTTGATTTCAATGCTTTCTAAAATTCCTGCTAATAGTTCGGAGGCACAGACAGTATGACCGATGGTATAAATTGATTTCATCAGGGCCTGTCTTTTTTCAGAAGTGTCTAATCCGGTAAAATGACTGATTACCCTTTTGCGAATCTGCTTGGCCTTCCCCACATAAATAACCTTCCCTTTTTTATCTCTGAAATAGTAGACACCGGGGGATTGGGGCAATGCATTGATTTGATCAACAGATAAGTTAGGTGGTAATAGTTGATGTTTACCTTCCCGACGCAACATTTCTTTGATGATGTTTTCACCGGATTTTTCCAATGCCATAGATAATACAGAGGCTGCTGCCTTGGCATCACCACCTGCTCGGTGACGGTGTGTAATGGTAATGTCAAGAGATCTGGAGAGATGACCTAACCCGTATTTAGGGAGGCCTGGAAATACTTTGCGGGCCAGCCTGATGGTGCATAGTTTGGGTGT
>JBJTJJ010000147.1:0-1943 GCA_046095445.1 Sediminibacterium sp. | reverse complement strand
AGCAACAGATTAAAATATCAAAAACCAATTAATCCAATCAATGGCAAAGGTCAATACTCGCTTTTACTATGGACTTTGCCATTTATTGTAATTAGTGCATTAATTCAATCAGGTATATTACCCCTGCCAAATGTTGATAATTGGATAAACTATATTATTCCTAATTTCTCTAAATATGATTTGTCAAGTATAGACGCATCAAACTATAAGGGTGCTTGGTGGATACTCGGTTTATTTTTAATCACATTTGTATTCAATTATTTTCCAGGGGAGGAACTCTTTTACAGAGGTCTACTTTTACCTAAAATGAATGGTGTGTTTGGTAGGTGGGATTGGTTTTTTAATGGCATATTATTTGGATTTTATCATCTTCACAAACCTCAAGTTATTTTCTCAACAGCTCTATATTTTGGATTTGTATTTGCTTTCCCATCAAAATTGTTTCAATCCAATTGGATGGCACTAATTATACATGGATTAGAGGGATTACTGGGAATGATGATTATTTTGAAAATTATAATCAGGTAACTTGAATGTAAGAATCTAGTTATGAGCCTTTTAAAAATTTACATGAAAAAAACAAAAGATGCAACTACCCTAACTCACTGATATACAAAGAAAAAGCCATCATTTCTGATGGCTTGTCCAGCGTGGCTCCCCCTGTTGGACTTGAACCAACGACCCTCTGATTAACAGTCAGATGCTCTAACCAACTGAGCTAAGGAGGAGTTTCCGCCTTCGGCGGAGTGCAAAAGTAGGGGAATTTTTATTGGAGATGAAATGATTAGAAGAAAAAATTCAGCCAACCAAACCTTCAGCTACACCTAAATAGATACCATCCGCTCGCTTCTCCACCACATGACACCTGAGCCGGTACCCCTCACCACTACTATTGTACCCATCCCGCACCCGAAAACGGTAATCATGCAAAGGACAAACCACCTCACCCCGCCCACTCACAAAACCCTCCGCCAATACCGCCCCGGCATGCGGACAAAACGCTGCCATCGCATACAACTCCCCGCCATAACGCACCAGCAACCTGGGCTTATCCGCCACCAATACCATACACATGCCATTCTCCTGCCAGGGCAAGGCCTCCTCATTGTCCGCAATCCTAAACCAACTTAACATCTCTTGGAAAATAAAACTAATTCTAAAACAACATCGTCTTATACGGATACCGAATGCTGTACATATCCCGCACCTTCTCAATTACCAGCGTACGCAAAGCATCAATGTTCTCCCGCTCTGTAGCAGAAATGAATACACATTGTTGTTGCGTGGCCTCCTCCCAACGCTGCCGCAAATCCCGTAACAATTCCTCCTTCACCTCATCCGCTAACCAGGGATCGAAAAATTCCGCTTCATACCGGTCCATCTTATTGAACACCACCAATATCGGCTTGTCAAAGGCCTTCAACTCCTGCAAGGTCTTATTCACCACACCCATCTGCTCCTCATACTTGGGATGAGAAATGTCCACCACATGCACAAGAATATCCGCCTCCCGCACCTCATCCAGCGTACTCTTGAAACTCTCCACCAAATGATGCGGCAACTTTCGAATAAATCCTACCGTATCACTCAACAAAAACGGCGTATTCTCTAACACCACTTTACGGGTAGTTGTATCCAACGTAGCAAATAACTTGTTCTCGGCAAACACATCAGATTTACTCAGCAGGTTCATCAGCGTACTCTTGCCCACATTGGTATACCCTACCAACGCCACCCGTATCAATTCCCCCCGCTCCTTGCGTTGGGTGAAGGACTGCTTATCGATCTCTGACAACCGTTTCCGCAACAACGAAATCTTATCCTTCACAATACGGCGGTCGGTTTCAATTTCCGTTTCCCCCGGTCCGCGGGTTCCAATACCTCCCCCCTGTCTCTCCAGGTGTTTCCACAAACCCTTCAGCCGGGGTAGTAAATATTGGTAT
>JBJTJJ010000146.1:0-5221 GCA_046095445.1 Sediminibacterium sp. | reverse complement strand
TATGCCGGTACTGTGATAGCGATGTGGCCGCCGGGTTTGCATACCCGCCAAAGTTCTTGCACTGCCAATTGATGGTCTTCCACATGTTCAATTACATCAAGGGCTGCCACCAGGTCATATTGATTCGCTTCGAATGGTAATTCCAATATTGATCCCTGCTCAATAGTGGTGGTCATGTATGTTTTGGCAAATTCGGTGCAGGCGGCATCGTATTCAATACTCATAACTGAACCAAATTCAGCCAGCATATCAGAAGTGGCTCCGGTGGCTGCACCAACATTAAGTGACTTTATATTGGAAGGCCGGTGCAGCAGTGTTCGGATTCTCTCGGCAATGATTTTTTTTCTCACCAGGAACCACCAGTGATTTCTTTCCAGGTGATAATATGCTTTATAATAGGCCTGATCCATGACAATTACCGGAAACATCCTCCGGTTTTACCTGTATTTCAGGACCGGCGCTGCAAAATTACTGAAAATAGAAGCGTGCTTGGGCTTGATAGTCCCTTTTTAAAAACGACGCATCATGCCGATTAAAAAATTAACTTTGCGCCTCTAATACTGACTTTATGCAAAAAGGACCCATTTCGCAATTCATTGAGCATCAATACCGACATTTCAATGCTGCTGCATTGGTCGATGCTGCCAAAGGGTATGAGACCCATTTAAATGAGGGAGGAAAAATGCTGGTGAGTCTGGCAGGTGCTATGAGTACCGCAGAGTTGGGCATTAGTCTGGCAGAGATGATTCGTCAGGATAAGGTTGCCATTATCAGTTGTACGGGTGCCAATCTGGAAGAGGATATTATGAACCTTGTGGCGCATAGTCATTATAAGCGGGTGCCTCATTACCGTGATTTGAGTCCGCAAGATGAGTGGGATTTATTGGAAAATCATTACAACAGGGTTACAGATACCTGTATTCCTGAGGAAGAGGCCTTTCGTCGTTTGCAAAAGCATATTCATCAGGTATGGAAAGCCGCTGAAGATAAGGGTGAAAGATATTTCCCCCATGAATTCATGTATCAGATGTTGCTGAGTGGTGACCTGGAGCAGTATTATGAAATTGATCCTGCCAACAGTTGGATGTTAGCAGCTGCTCAAAAAAATATACCCATTGTTGTACCGGGATGGGAAGACAGCACCATGGGAAATATTTTTGCTTCTTACGTCATCAAAAATGAGTTGAAGGCATCTACCATGAAGAGTGGTATAGAATACATGGTATGGCTGGCAGATTGGTATCGCCAGAACAGCAGTGGTAAAGGAGTAGGTTTCTTCCAGATAGGTGGCGGTATTGCCGGAGATTTCCCTATCTGTGTTGTGCCGATGATGTACCAGGATCTTTCCTGGCATGATGTTCCTTTCTGGAGTTATTTCTGTCAGATCAGCGATTCAACTACGTCTTATGGTTCTTATTCAGGCGCAGTACCCAATGAAAAAATTACCTGGGGCAAGCTTGATGTTAATACACCCAAATTCATCGTGGAAAGTGATGCCACAATAGTGGTACCACTCATATTCGCTTATTTGTTGGGACATTAATAATCAGTTCCTCCCATAAAAAAAGCCGTATTCTTCAGAACACGGCTTTTTTATTGTGGTTAAATTTTTATTAGCGACTACCCATGTTGAGTGGGGTATCTCTTTTGAGCATACCATCACGGTTAGCCATTTCCCATCCGGTATGGAAAATCATTTTTACTCTCTTTTCCATCAGCGGGAAGTTGATCTTATCAACTGTATCGGTGGGCTTATGGTAATCGGCCTGTAACATTCCATCATAAAAGAATAGAATGGGAACCCCTTTGCGTGCGAAGTTGTAGTGATCGCTTCTAAAATAAATACGGTTTTTATCTTTCGGGTCATCGAACTTATAGTCTAGTACCAGTTGCGTATATAGATTATTCACGCCTTCATTGATGATGGGAAGTTCAGAACTTAACTTGTCATGACCAATGACATAGACATAATTCAAAGTATCAGCAGTTTTTCTTTCCGTATCAACGCGACCTACCATGTCGATGTTCAGGTTGGCAGTTGTTTTTTCCATGGAATAGATTGGATGGTCGGAATAGTATTCAGATCCAAATAATCCTTTTTCCTCGCCACTAACAGCCATGAAGGCAATACTTCTGCGGGGGCCTTTTCTTTTAGCAGCAGCGGCAGCAAACGCTTCTGCCATTTGCATCACTGATACTGTACCTGAGCCATCATCATCTGCACCGTACCAGATTACATCACCGATTTTTCCCAGGTGGTCATAATGTCCGGTAATAAACAGGTATTCGTCTTTTTTATCAGTTCCCGGTAAAACACCAATTACGTTGCTACTTTCCAGCGCTTCAGTAGTTTTCCTGGCAGCTAATTGTGTTTCGGATATGTAAGTTCCTTTGGGTAATTCTTTCCATTCTGCAAAAGACATGGTGAAAGTTCTACCTACCAATGCAGAGGCAACTTCCGGAGAAATCATCCCGGTAATAAATCCATTATCATTATTACCTGTGGTGGCAGCGGGCGCCTTGATGCTCATTCTTCCCTTGAGTTGACTGGGCGTTTTGCGGGGAAAGTCTGCCGACACCATCAGCAAACCTGCTGCACCCATACCACGTAAAAGAGTCATTTTACTCATGGAAGGCATATTCAGCGATTTTCCGTTGGCAGCTACATCCGCAATCAATACTAGTTTCCCTTTCACATCCAGACCTGCAAAATCATTGATGTTGTTGGCTGAATCTTTGGAGCCATTGCCTACATATACTACAGAGTTGTACTTCCAATTGCCACTGGAAACCATGAACATCGGAAAGCTGTAATCCTGGTCCCACTGATAATTCTTACCGTTGACCATTAATTTTTTTTCGGAGAGCATATCCTGATAAACTGTGAAAGGTTGGCGGTAGCTATCACCATTGCCCGGTTTTAATCCAATTTTTCTGAAATGTTCTTCTATGAATGCAGCAGCTTTTCTTTCGCCGGCTGTTGCAGTTTCACGTCCTTCCATTTCGGGTCCGGCAAGGATGGCAAGTTTTTGTTGTAATCCTTCAGCAGTGATCACAGAAGCATATTTTACAGCATCTTCCGGTTTCTGAGCCAAAGCGGTTAAAGACAGCAGTGCAAGCACTGAGCTAAGTAACTGTTTTTTCATTTGATAGATGGGGTTATGTTTAACAAGCAATTTTATTGACGCGTTTTTCATGTCTTCCTCCTTCGAATGCGGTTGTCATGAAAGTGTTGACCATGGTCTTGGCATCCTCTATGCTAACAAAGCGCGCTGGGATACACAATACATTCGCATTGTTGTGTTGTCTTACCAGGGAGGCTACTTCGTTGACCCAGCAAAGTCCGGCACGAATACCTGCATGTTTGTTGGCGGTCATGGCAACACCATTAGCACTTCCGCAAAGCAGTATCCCAAAGGAAGCTTTTCCGTTTTCAACCAGGTTGCATACCGGATGAGCGAAATCAGGATAATCTACAGAATCTTCACTGAAAGCCCCCAAATCTTCAGTAGCTAATCCTTGTGCATTAAGCCAACTGATGATTTCTTTTTTATAGGCAAAACCTGCATGGTCGGCACCCAGTGCTATGGGTAGGTCAGGGGAGAAAATGGCAGACATGAAAAAAAGATTAGGTGCTAAGATAAAACTTTCAACGCTGGTGTTATGAAAAAATACGCTGGCGGATGAGGGGCCGTTTAACTCCACTCTTCATTCTCTTTCTCTACTTGTTTATACACCCTGGCAGACACCCATATGCTCAACTCATATAGCAGGAACAACGGGGTAAAAACAATTAACTGACTCATCCAGTCCGGACTGGGTGTGATGAAGGCAGCCACAATTAGAATTACCACGACAGCATATTTTCTGGTGGAACGCAGAAAAGACGGACTGATGATGCCGACACGTGTAAGAATATGGGCAAGTACCGGCAGTTCAAATGCCAATCCGCAACCTAAAATTATGTTGGTGAGGTTATCGATATAGTCCGTTAAAGTGGGAAGTGTTCGGATCGTGCCCCTGGTTCCCAGTTGAAATCCGGCCAGAAAATTAAAAGTAAAGGGGCCCAGTAAAAAATAACCGAAGGCAGCTCCGAGGAAAAAGAAAAAGGAAACCCAAAAAATCACATAGCGGGTATTCTTACTCTCGTTTTCTTTGAGAGCAGGTTTAATAAAAAGCCAGAATTGCCAGAAGATGAAGGGGAAGGCCGCAATGATGCCTCCGATCAAAGCCATTGAAATACTGCCCAGGAACTGCCCTCCGAAGGTGTTGCTTTGCATGTTCACTTCTACCGGTGGCATGCATAGGGTATCTCCCAGGTGTGCCCAATGACTGAAGCTACAGAGGTATCGATAAGAAATAAAATCCGGGTTGATCGGGCCGGTTACTACGTAATCAAAAATCCAGTCCCTATAAATAAAAATTACGATGGCCATTACCAAAATGGCCAATACAGCCCTGATGATGCGCGCCCTCAGTTCTTCGAGGTGGTCTATAAATGTCATTTCCGCAGGTGTATCCTGCTTTTTACTGCCTAAAAGCGCCATTTTCTGTTGTTATGAGGGCACAAAGGTACGGTGATGGCTCGAAATGCCGTATGCCGGATATTAGAGGACCTTCATTTTTACTTTTTCTATTCTGGTATCACTTACCTCCAGAATTTCAAAACGGTACCTGTCTATAATAATTTGGTCTTTTTGTCTTGGGATGGCCTCATTCCGCTGAATTATATATCCACTTAGCGTTTCGGAGCTTCCGTTGGGAAATGACAAG
Source organism: Sediminibacterium sp. (assembly GCA_046095445.1). Lineage (GTDB taxonomy): Bacteria > Bacteroidota > Bacteroidia > Chitinophagales > Chitinophagaceae > Sediminibacterium. The sequence goes on along the minus strand of JBJTJJ010000146.1, from coordinate 448 downwards.
TTGTATTTTTCATTCAGATAGTCCAGTTCCAGTCTGCCACTGAAGGTATATTCATCATTTTCCAGCTTATCTTTTACTTCCTCGATGTCATATTCATCCTGTATCTCACCAAAAATTTCCTCCAATAGATCTTCCATGGTAACTATTCCGGAAGTACCTCCAAATTCATCTACAACCCAGGCAATACTTTTTCTTTCTTTGGTGAATTTGTTCATCAGGTCGGGAACACTCATTGCTTCGGGAACCACAATAATAGGATGTAACACAGACTGAATGGTGGAGGGTCTCTTGAAAAGATCGAGTTGATGTACATATCCGACGATGTTATCTATGTTCTCGTCGTAAATGATCATTTTACTGAGTTGGGTGGCAACAAATTGTTGTTGTAATGTTTCGATTGGTGCCTGCAATTCACATGCTTCAATTTCGGTTCTTGGAACAAGACATT
>JBJTJJ010000145.1:0-1414 GCA_046095445.1 Sediminibacterium sp. | reverse complement strand
TCATCCTGTTGCCGCTCCTGTTCACGGAACATTTGCTGCATTTCCATGGCTTTGATCTTGTTCACCTTTTCGCTGCTCATAAGGCTATCCCGAATGGATGCGGACATAGAAAAGTATTTAACCGCACTGTCGAGCCGGTTGGTTTTCTTATAATATTCGGCCAGAAAGTTGCTCGATTGTAACATATAGGATAAATAACTGGCTTCTGTTGCAGCGGAAAGGCTAGCATTCGCATAATGCAGTACCGAATCCTGCAGCTGTTGTTTCTCCTAAATCCTGGCTACTCCAAGGCCTGATTCACAAATCACGTCCGTATAATTAGTTGCCAAAGCGTAGGGAAGACTTTGCCGGTAATACAATAAAGCCATCTCCGGCTGGTTCATTTTCAGATAAAGGTTACCAAAGTTATTTTTAATCATCGAACTATAATCAGTATCCTTCTCGCCATAAAGACTATTTGAGAGTTCAAAAGCTTTATTGAGATAATGTCGGGCAGAATCATACTGTGATAACCTGGTGTAGATATCACCAAGATTTAAAAATGTTGACGTACAATATTTTTTTTGAAGCTCCCAACCGGGGATTTGCATGCTCAGGTAGGAGTATTTTTTTGCATTCTCCAAATCACCCAGATTTACGGAATAGTTCATAGCAATGTTGTTATACAGCCATTGCTCAAGAAGGAGGTCTTTATTTTTTTTTGACTCCTCGAGTAATTTGAACTGAATCTCCAGGGCGGGTTGTGCGGCACCAATTTGAAGAAAAAAGGTACTTAAACGAAACTGTATGTCCGTTTCCAACTTTTTGTGGTGATGCTTTCGTGCAAGTTGCAACGCTTCTTTGTTCAGAATAAAAGCGGAGTCTATGTTTATAAATTGGTAATAAGAAGATAGATCATCCAGTATCCTGGCTTTACTTGTGTCCGTTTCGGTTAGATGGTATTTTTGCCAAAGTTCGGCTATTGTATTATTTAATTGAGCCATTGAAGGCATTACAAACAGCAGGGAAGCAAAGAGGATAAGTGTTTTTTTCATAAAACAAATTAACAAATAAAATAGATTATTGATACGCTAAAATTGGCTTTTGTATCAAAGACCTAAATTTTCTCAATAATTGCATCAATCACACTCCCTCCCCATTCAACCAAGGTAAAACCTTTCCTAGTCTTTTTTAGAGCGCTAATGTCTTGCAAGGGCACGCTAATGCGGCTTTGAAGGGGCTGGGTAATCATCATCACCCTAAAAATTGTTTCGGGTTGGGGAACCACTTCCAGGGTTGCTTGTTCCTCATATTGATTACCCATAAAGTGAGAAGTGACATGTGACAAGTGATAAGTGACAAGTTGTTGCATTTCATGCGTACGGCACAATCACTGCTACTGGTACCGGTTCCGCCACTTGTCACCCGCCTGCGG
>JBJTJJ010000144.1:0-10005 GCA_046095445.1 Sediminibacterium sp. | reverse complement strand
GTATAAAACCCGAGAGGTAATCTTGACTCCTGGTATGGGACTCAACAACAATCGATTTTCTTTCAGGGGAACGGATACATCGAATAACAAGAATTCCTTCGAATATGGAACCATGGGAGCAGTTTGGGGAAGAAACAAACGAGAAGGATATTCGCGTTTTAATAGCAGCTCCTTTGCCATATCTGTAACACAATTGGCAAACTATCAAAATCGTGAGTCATTCAGAGGTTTCAATAATTTCAGTTCCTTCACAGAGCAATACCTGGAAGAACTAATTAGGGATCGTGCCGATACCAATGCTGCATTGAGTAACTATATTTTTGGCTCTTCTCTTGCTTTTCGTACATTCCTTGTTGACACCACCAGAGGACCCGGCGGCATTGTCAGTGGCTATCAAAGTTTAGTGCCTATTTCAACTGGAGTCAATCAATTTTATGATGCTGTTACGCGAGGTAGTTATAACGAAGTTGCTATAGGAACAGCGGGGAATGTAGAGGATAGATTATATGTTGGTGCTAGTTTGACTATACCCATTATACATTACAGCAGAGAATTCAACTATACCGAGCGGGATGCCACCAACAATCCCAATAACCAATTTAGCTTTTTTGAGTACAAGGAATCATTCTCCTCCAATGGATTTGGTATTGGCGCCAAATTAGGTATGATTTTTAAACCTGCCGGAATGTGGAGACTGGGTTTTGCATTGCATACTCCGCAAATGATCGGCTTCCGTGATAAAATTAGAAGTTCTCTCACTGCTAATACGGAAACTTATGCCGGACTTCGCACTGAAACAAGTGATCGGCTGAATAGTGGCAATGCAGGCTCCCGGGAGTATACTATGATTACACCCTGGCGTGCTATCGCAAGCATTAGCCATGTTTTTCGTGAAATCAATGACACCCGCTTACAACGCGCTTTTATCAGCGCCGATTTGGAATTTGTCAACTATAGAGGAGCTCGTTTCATCGGAGGTGAATTCATTTCTGAGCAACAGGATGCTTACTTCCGTTACCTGAATGAAACAATACGTGATATTTACCGGGGTAACATCAATGCCCGCCTGGGTGGTGAAATAAAATTTAATACATTCATGTTCAGACTTGGAGGCGCTTATTATGGCAGTCCTTACGACAATGAATTCAAAGCCGGCAGAACAGTTGCCAGCGGGGGAATTGGGTATCGCAACAAAGGCATTTTCATTGATCTTACCTATGCGCATACTTTTAACAGAGATGTCCGTTTTCCTTACCTGCTGAACGACAAACCCAATACTTATGCTGAGCAAACAGGCAGTATCGGCAGGTTATTGGCGACAGTAGGATTTAAATTCTAATCGGCTTAGCATCGCTTATTCACTTCGCCCATCTTGCACTGAAGTGATTTCAATGTGCGCGCAAATTGAATCTAGTGGCTGTTCCAGTGCGGGCAGAAAAATGAAGTCCGGTTGCTTCTTCCACCAGGTCATTTGCCTCCTTGCATAATGCCAGGTATTGATTTTGATTTTTTGGACTGCCTCTTCAAGGGAATATTTTCCATCCAGGTGTTCCAGTATTTCCCGATAACCGACCGTTTGTAATGCAGGTAGGTGACGGAACTGCTTCAATTGCTGGACCTCTTGCAATAAGCCGGCTGCCATCATTTCATCGACCCTACGATCAATTCTTTCTCTTAACATTGGATGCGGCATAGTCAGGCAGAAAGGTAAAATCCGGAAGGGTCGCCGTACTTCCTGTTGATTCCTAAAATGAAGAATAGATTGTCCTGTGGCATACCATACTTCAAGGGCTCTTTGTAAACGACGAGGATTTTGTTGCTCTGCTAGTTTCCAAAATTCAGGGTCGAGTTGTTGCACCTGTTCCTGTAACCAGGGAAGTCCTTTAGCATCATAAGATGACTGAATTGATTGCCTGAGGGCAGTTGGAATAGCCGGGATGGGATCGAGTCCTTCCATGAATGCCTTGATGTAAAGACCGGTACCACCTGTCATAACAACATAAGGACTTTTTAGCAACAGTTCGGGGGTCAACTGAAGAGCGACTTGTTCGAACAATGCAGCAGTAACAGGATCATTCAGGGAATGAGAGGCAATGAAGTGGTGGGGAACGCTTTGTAATTCCTGCACTGAAGGTCTTGCCACACCGATATTGAGTTCCCTGTAACACTGACGAGAGTCTGCTGAAATGATTTCAGCATCCAGTCGTTGAGCTAATTGTATGGCCAACGAAGTTTTCCCAACAGCCGTGGGTCCTGCGATTATGATGACCGTAGGTAATTTATTCAATGCAGGGTATTAAAAAATTATTGGGCTACAGCTCATCTGTTTCCCCTAACTCATCTGTACTTTCTGTGAGATCGGTATCATCCGATTCATCCTCCTCCCCTTCGCTTCCAAATCCTTCTGCATTGCGGGAGAGATCATATTTTTCCTCGATGTCGGCAAACTTATTTCCCAGCAGACTTTTGGTGCCGTATTGTTGGGGACCGATACCTTCTGTGCGGGTGATGGCAGGATAAGTGAGGCGCGTATTTATTTCTTTGCTCACATTGATCAATTCAATGAGAAAAATCCAATGTTTATTGAAGTCATACTCATACACAAACTTTTGGTTGGTATCCTTGATTTCAGAACCGATGGTAACATCTTTCATCATGAGTGGTTCTACCCGGTAATCTTTTTCGTAACGTTCGAGACTAATTTCACGGCCGCGGGCCCAATTATCATTGCTCCGAAAGAAGGTAGCTCCGTGTATCTGATCAAACTCAAAAGATTTCAATATGGCCAGGTGCAATTCAAAAAAGGGTTGGTGATGCAGAATAACAATATCCCGGTAAACGGTATCATCTTCTTCGAGGTAAATGCGGAACTTTAAAGCTGCCATGTAGTATTGATGTGAATTCAGCAATGGGTTGCCGTAAAAATACTTATTTTCCTGCCGTCAACTGAAGTTCTTTCCCTTTTTCCTGCATGAAGCGAAAAGCAGCATCATATTCATTGGGGATAACTCCATCGAGGATGGCTTCACAGATGGCGTCTTTGATAATACCCACCTGCTTGCCGGGTGTGATCTGAAAATATTCCATGATTATCTCACCGGTGATGGGTGGCTGCCAGTTTCTGAGCCGATCTGTTTCTTCCACTTCCTGCATTCGCTTGCGCACCCATTCAAAATTGCGCAGGTAACGCTTCACCTTCATTTTGTTTTTACTGGTGATATCCGCCTCACATAGTAGCATCAGACTATCGATGTCTTCACCTGCATCGAAGAGCAGACGACGAACTGCGCTATCCGTGATATTTTCTTTGGTAAGACTAATTGGCCGAAGGTGCAATAGCACCAATTTTTGCACCCATTTCATTTTCTCATTCATGGGTAGTTTTAGCCGATTGAACAATTTAGGAACCATGCGTGCACCTACAACCTCGTGACCATGGAATGTAAAGCCATGCCCCGGTTCAAACTTTTTGGTGGCTGGTTTTCCAATATCGTGTAGCAGTGCCGCCCAACGAAGCCAAAGATCTTCTGAAACAGCGGCAACATTATCGAGTACCTGCAGGGTGTGATGAAAATTATCTTTGTGCCCCATGCCATCAATGTATTCTGCCCCTTGTAAGTCAACAACCTGAGGGAGAATCAATGGAAGTAGTTGGCTTTCCAGCAGTAGTTTCCAGCCAATAGAAGGTTTTTTACACAGCATGATTTTGTTGAGCTCATCCGTGATTCTTTCCTGTGAAACTATTCGCAAGCGGTGTGCCTGTGATTGTATGGCCTGAAAGGTTTCAGGTACAATGCTGAATTCCAGTTGGGAAGCAAAGCGTATGGCCCGCATCATACGGAGAGGATCATCGGCAAAAGTTTGCTCGGGCTGCAGGGGTGTTCTGATTAATTTTTTTTCCAGGTCCTGCATCCCACCAAATGGATCAACTAATTCTCCATAATTGGCTTCATTCAGTGAAATGGCCATGGCGTTGATGGTAAAATCCCGCCTGTTTTGATCATCTTCTATAGTACCCTGCTCCACTTCCGGCTTGCGGCTGTCTTGTCGATAACTTTCCTTCCTTGCCCCTACAAATTCGATTTCAATTCCCGGCAATTTGATCTGGGCTGTACCAAAATTTTTAAATACGGCGAGTGAGGGTTTGGGATGAAATGATTCTGCCACTGATTTAGCCAGCTGTATACCATCTCCCAGACACACAATATCTGCATCATCTACCGGCCTCCCCATGATTTTGTCACGCACAAAACCGCCTATCAGATAACAGGGATAGCCCAGTTCAGCAGCACGAGAGGCTACAACCGATAGTAATTTGCTTTCTTGTGGAGTACAATGGATATACATACACAGCAAAGGTACAATTGTTTCAGTTGGCGGAGGGTAAGCAGCGCAATAGTTGTTCGGTAGTGATGGTAGTGGCGCAACGGAAATGTTTTTCCGGACAGATAACTTTACCATGAAGTCCGCAGGGGCGGCAGGATAATGGCTCTGTGGTTTCCACTATATGACTGATGTCGGAAAGCGGACCGAAACCGAATGCAGGTAAGGTTGAGCAATAAACAGCAGTGACAGGTGCATTCATTGATGAAGCAAAATGAAGCGGAGCGGAATCATTCACATAATTCATCACTGCACCTTCCTGCAACGCAGCAGAGGAAAGAAAATTCAGTACCCCACATAAATTACTGATTTTTTCACGCGCACTGTCTTTGACAATCTGTTCGCATAACTTTCGGTCACCCGGGCCCCCTAAAAGATAGACGGTATAATTTTTTGGTAGTCGCTTGATGAGTTGAACCCATTGCTGCGGAGGAAACTGTTTAGTAAACCATACAGAAGCAGGTGCGATGCATACATAAGGTTCCTGGCATAGAGGCGCTATCTTTTGTCTGTCTGATTCAGTGGGATACAAACGCGGACGTGCCGGCTGATCATCTGTGAAATGGGCAATCAGTCGCTGATTTCTGTGTGTTTCATGTAGCCCGGTTTGCTCAACACCGATCAAATGAGGAATTCTTTTGGTAAAAATTCGAGAAAAAGGATTTTTATCAAAGCCAATCGTTTCTTTGGCACCCGAGAAAGCGGTTAACCAGCCGGTAGCAGCAAATCGTTGAACATTGATTACCCTTTCGTAGTGTTCGCTCCTGATAGAACGCATGAGCCGGTACAATTCAGTGTATTTATTTTTTCCTTTGTTCCAAACCCATACCTTGGTTACATAGGGATGACCTGCCCACAATGTTTCATTGCCTTTCCGAACAAGCCAATGGATTTCTGTCGTCGGGTCTGTTGCATGAATTTTTTCCTGCAAGGCAGTGGCGAGAACAGCGTCTCCAATGAAGGCAGTTTGTATGATCAGAATTTTTGGCACAAAGCAAATTTAGTATAAGCCGACACCATACCGGCGCTATCCTAAAAAAATAATAATGAAATCACTCAGGGTCTAACAATTGTGATACTTCCGTCTTTTTCAGATTTAATGATGGAAGAAGGCCTGCCTGGGATGGTATCATCCTGACGAAAGTTCACAATGTAATCTACCCCCCTTAGGATGAGGGCCTCAATATCATGAAAAGAAGTAGGTGCCGGATAGCCACTGATATTAGCCGAGGTGCCCACAATTGGTTTCCGAAAACGCTTAATCAGTTGCTTGCAGAAAAGGTCTCTGCAAATCCGAATACCAATGGATCCATCTTCTGCCAGCAAGTTATGGGCTAGTCCAACTGCCTGTTCATAAATAACAGTTGTAGGTTGATGAACACCCTTGATGTAATCAAATACCCTTAAATCAGTTTGTGTAACATAGGTCAGAATATCTTTTTCCTCTGCTACCAAAACAATCATGGCCTTGTTAATTTCTCTCTTTTTCAAACGATATATCTTTTCAACAGCATCTACATTGGTGGCATCACAGCCAATGGCCCATACTGTATCGGTGGGATACAAGATCAGGCCACCGGACTGCAACACTTGCAGGCAAGGTTCGATATCATATTCAAAGGAATAACTCATTTTGCGGAGGGAAATTAAGCTATAGCAACCAAATAAACTGGTATAAAATTCTCATTGTATGTTTGCAAAAATGAAAGCTATGGAATTCAAGGAGTTGATAACGGCAGCATGGGGAGACCGCAGTTTGTTGAAGGATCCTCAATATGCTGATGCTGTCAGGGCTGTAATGGAAGAGCTGGACAAAGGAAGGTTGCGTGTAGCTGAGCCGGCAGAAGAGGGATGGATGGTCAATGAATGGGTGAAACAGGCGATTTTACTATACTTCGGCATACAGCCGATGCAGACCTGGAACCTTGATCCCTTTGAGTTTTATGATAAAATGTTGCTGAAAAAGGGTTATCAGGACCTAGGGGTACGTGCAGTTCCGCCTACGACTGCCAGATATGGTAGTTATATTGCACCGGGCGTAATTTTGATGCCCTCCTATGTAAATATTGGAGCTTATGTCGACGCGGGTTCTATGGTAGATACCTGGGCCACCGTAGGCAGTTGTGCTCAAATTGGTAAAAATGTACACTTAAGTGGCGGTGTTGGTATCGGAGGGGTATTAGAACCGCTACAGGCGAGTCCGGTAATTGTAGAGGATGGCTGTTTTATTGGAAGTCGTTGTATTGTTGTGGAAGGAGTGCGCGTTGAAAAAGAAGCAGTATTGGGGGCAAATGTAGTACTGACCCAATCTACCCGAATCATTGATGTAACAGGGAATACTCCGGTAGAGTATAGAGGAAGGGTGCCTGCCAGAAGTGTGGTGATACCCGGAAGCATCAATAAATCATTTCCCGCCGGGGAATTCGGTGTTAGCTGCGCTCTGATTATCGGACAAAGAAAAACGAGTACCGATTTAAAGACCAGTTTAAATGAAGCATTGAGGGACTTCCACGTCAGTGTTTAGAAAAAGAGACTGGGAATTTGGTAAATTTTCAGTCTTGACTTTTTAGTCAGGCAGCTCTTTTAGCACTTATCTCACGAATGATTTCAGGGATACAGAGAAAATCGGTTGATTTATCCAGATAGTAATCAGCACCCAGGTCGAGACAGGTTTCCCTGAAAATTCTCTCTTTTTGATTGGTAAGCATTACTACCACCGGCTGAGGGCGCTCACTGGAACGGATTTTTTTCAGCATATCGATACCACTGGTACCGGGCATATTTACATCTAAGACTACCAATTCCGGCTGATTGGTTTCCAGGAGTAAATATGCATCATCTGCTGTATCTGCTGTATCCACTTTGTTTACGCTAGGTACAATGGAAAGAAACATTTTCATTTTTTCCAGTACGATGTTTACGTCATCTACCAGCAAAACATTGAGGCTATTGGTTTTCATAGAATTGATTGGTTGAAAAATCTTTAGCAAGATTTTTCAGGATGATTGGATATTCCGGCTGTTAACCGAACCGCTGCCTTTTGAGCTCAGCGGATGATTGGATTTTAAAACGGGATGTCAATCTTCCGTTTTGGATATTGTCTAACAAAGTAACGAAGGAGATGAGCCCTAACGGATAGAAGAATTGTGGCTTTTTGTGTCGGGAAAAAGCGGGGAATGTCGTTAAAGCACTACAAAAAAAGGAACTGCATTACCGGCAACCGGGTAACTGCTTACTAGATGATGTTATTCAGAATAGCGTATTTCACCAGATCAGCATTGGTCTTCATGTTCATCTTTTCCAGGATGCGACCCCGATAAGTGCTGATGGTATTGACGTTTAGGCTTAGTTGCTCCCCTATTGAAGAGATACTTTGACCCATAACTATCATTTTAAAAACCTCGAATTCTCTGTCTGAGAGTATTTCATGCGGAAGCGATGTACTATTCTCTTCAATGGAACCAGCCAACACCTCAGCCACTTCGCTGGTAATATATTTTCTACCTGACAGTATTTGCTTAACAGCCTTCACCAGTTCAAAAGGAGCACTTTCTTTGGTTAAATATCCCGAGGCGCCGGAGCGGAGAGAACGAACAGCGTATTGTTCAGGTGCATGCATGGAAAGTATCAAAACCGGAGTTTGAGGAGCATGTTCCTTGATCTGTTTCAGTATTTCAATGCCAGAGTGACCCGGCATACTGATATCAGAAATAATGATATCCCATTGATGCATAAGGGCATTCTTCAATAAATCGGCTGAATCCGGTACATCTATGATTTCAGCAAAAGGGAAGGCTTCTGCGAGAATTTTTCGCAGTCCTTCTCTGATCAAAGTGTGGTCATCGGCAATTAAAATTCTCATAATCTTATGCTTGATGATGAATCATTTTTTATCGAGGAGCTACCAACTCCACCAATAAAACGTATAATTACGGAGCAATTAGTATCTTATTTGTAGTAATTTTACTATTATTATGTAAAGATAATCCATATTTTATTTTAAATTATATATAATATATTATAGTTCAATATAAACTAATTTTTAATTGTTTCTATATGTCCACATTATCTACCCAACAACCCGGCCAACACCCGGTTCATGCTTTACTGGAGCGCCTGTCTGGAGAGCCGCAGGTTGACATCCGTTTTGACTTTGAGGACCAGGAAAGTTGGGCTGCCATCACGGAGTTCGACGACAACGACAACCAGACCTCTCTCAGGTATTATGGGGGTAATCGGTATGCCTGGGTAAAAGGTGCTTATGATGAGTCAGATGATTTTATAGAGGAAATGGAATGGCTATCTGCAGAAGTAGTTTCTCTTCTTCCGGATGGTTGTCGCCGTTTATTGGAAAAAGTGAGGGATGACGAGAAAGGTATGCGCCTGGCGGGTCATTTTCTTCTACAACAAAAAGGGTAGCTCACCTTTCGGCTACTACCCTTTTTATTTATTAATAACTGACTATCTACAAAAGGACTTTCACCTTTTTGGTGATATCGGCCAGTTCGGCTTCCATCACGCTGATTCCCTTTTCTTCACTATTGCTAAGGGGTTCAGTCTGTGTACATACATTCACATACAAATCACAGAGCCGCCTGCGGAATTTAAACTCATCGAAGAAAATTGTTTTACGGTTCAACTCCAGTATTTCCTTGCGCAGGTCATTCATGGCTTTCAACTTCTGCTGAACATCGGCATTTGTAGTATCTCCGGCAGCAACCAGTGCCAATTTTTTGTCCAGTGTATCCACCAAATAATACAAGTCTTCTTCTGCTTTGTAGAGTCTCATGGATTGATCATACAATCGCTGAAGGCTGGCGGCAGTAAAGCCGGCGGCATCGTTGGGCTGTATGGTAATCCATTGTTCGTATTCTTTCTTGTTGTGGGTCATGACTACACGGTATTTCCCTGCGGGAACTCTGGGTGCAATCACCGAAGCGAATAAAACAGTGCTTCCTGCAATGAAGCCGCCCTTAGCCACTTTGGGCGGATTGATGGTAAGATCCCAACTAACCCTGTTCAATCCCTTGATACCGGTTCCATTGAAGTCTTTGATCTTTTTACCTTTAACATCATATACTGCGAAACGAACAGCGTCTGAACTTCTATCCTTGAGGAAGTAGTAAAATTCAGGTTGTACGCCTTTGGTTCCGGTCACCCAGCCACTGATATTGGAGGGGGGTTGCGGGTAACTGCCCTGTAATTGATACTTATATACATCGGGCGTAAAGAAACGGATTTCACTGTTGAGGTCTGTTTTTGCGAGATCACGCAGTGGTTGTAAATTATCAATGATGTAGATACCACGTCCGTGTGTTGCAACTACCAGATCATTGGTTACACGATTGATTTGCAGGTCACGAACGGGGGTGTACCAGGGTAAATTCTGGTACTTGCTTCTCATCCAGTTATTTCCACCATCCAAAGAAATGAATAAACCCATTTCTGTTCCCAAAAAGAGAAGGTTGGAATTGGATGGATCTTCCAGAATAATATGAGCAAACCCGCTGAATTCTGTCGATTGGAACCTTTTCCATGTAGTACCGCCATCATCACTCATCACTGCATAGGTAGCATGATCGCCGTACATGTGGTTGTCTAAAGTTACCAATACACGTTCCT
>JBJTJJ010000143.1:0-1004 GCA_046095445.1 Sediminibacterium sp. | reverse complement strand
GCTTAGGCGTTTAAACCAATCTAAGATGAAAGCATTTCTTATTAAATACAGAAAAGAAATTATTGTAGGGGTACTCGTTTTTCTGGTACTCGTCTTCAGGGATTTGATCAAATCAGTTCTCAGATAAGCATCCAAAAACCTGAAGCAAAAGCACTCAATAGAAAAAGCCATCCGCCTTGGGCAGATGGCTTTTTCTATCAATAGCGCTAACAGGTTATACCCGTAACCCGCGCATATATCCTGCATTCGCATTGGCACTCTCTAATTGATTGGTGCCAGTGAATGCTTCCTGCTCAATAATAAAATAGGAGAGGCCTGCCTTCACCCCCTTACTTAAAATAGTAGGATAGTCAATTATTCCCCTGCCAATTTGCACAGACTGTTGCCCCTGCTCTGTTTTTTTCAGATCTTTTACATGACACAATTTAAAGCGACCGGGAAATCTCTTGAACCATCTCAGCGGGTCTTCGCCGGCTGCTGTCACCCAATAGATATCCATTTCGAAATCTACCAGACTACTATCTGTTTCTCTCATCATTACCTCCTGAGGAATTTGTCCATCTAGGGGCTTGAATGAATAGTCATGGTTATGATACGCGAAGCGAATGCCATTTTTCCGACAGATTTCTCCTGCCTTATTGAAATCAGCCGCCGCCTTCTTGAACTCATCGATTGTTTTTTGTGGACCGAGCCAGGGACAGATCAGATACTGCATACCGATCTCAGCTGCTTCTGCCGCTTTGCGCTCAAAGTCATTCTGGTGCCTGCAGTGACTGGAAACTATGGTCATACCTAAATCATCCATGTACTTCTTGAATTCTTTATTGCTCCATCCCCAAAACATTCCTTTACCCCCCTCAAAACTCTCTATCTGCTGATAGCCATAGCGGGCCAACTTAGCAAGTGTGTCTTTGGCATTAGCTCCCATATCTTCCTTGACTGTCCACAATTGAATACCAAAGGGTACTGCACCTGCAGTAATTGTCGGCAATGAACCGGTGGTT
>JBJTJJ010000142.1:0-1021 GCA_046095445.1 Sediminibacterium sp. | reverse complement strand
CACTGGTGGTTAAAGTGCAGCCCTGTCATCCCCACAGTACTGTGGGGACGGGTTCGAGTCCCTTTATCTATGCTGACCGAACCCTTGCTGACCGAAGCGTCAGTAAGCGTTAGCATCCGGTCCGCGGAAGACCCTTTGGAGAAAGAAAATTAGATTTTTACCAATTTGGCGGACATTGGTACAATCTTTGAATTAGCTTTATTATCAATTCTTGTAGTAGTATCAGGTTGTCTTTATTTAAGTGACATCGTTTCGAATTGATTTCGAAAAACACAGATACTAAAAATAATCTTGTATGAATAAAGGTATTTTCTTGTCCTTTTTTCTCTTGATGAGTTCCGAAATTGTTAGTGGACAAGCCATTTATAACATGTCAGGGGAAGAAATCTGCGTTCTCAAGCGAGGAAACTTTATTAGTGGAGGGCGTAAGATAGGTTCGATACAGCATCGAGCTGTTTATGATAGCATTGGTAAAAGATTAGGTACTGTGGAGAACTTGCTCAGTGAGGGTCGGGAGGTATCTCTTTATAACAAAGATGGTAAAAGAGTTTGCACAATCAAACCATCGTATTTAGGAGGTTTTGAGTATCCATTTGGACTTAATGGTGTTACAGAGTTTTATAGAGGAGGTGATCAAGTAGGATTTCTTCGGGATAATTTAATTCATAATAGTTTCGGAAAGGAAATAGGATATTTTCAACGCCTGACTGCAATTGAAATTGCTGTATATCTTTTTTTACTACCCGCTCAAATTGATATAATCAAACAGTAGTTTTTATCGTATTTTGTATTGAAATGCTGCCATTGGAAATGAAATACAATGGCTTGACTTATCATTTTCATAAAAAATCTTCGAAAACATCCTACTGCTCATTCAATTTGTAGTGATAGTACAACCAGTTCATCTTTGTCTTAGCTCCCGCCTCCGATTATATTCCCAACGATTTGCTATACCGACGTTGCCGACGCTTCGGTCAGCATCGGGATTACCGAAATAGCATCATTCTGTCCATGCCTATAC